>JALYNA010000070.1 GCA_030773455.1 Actinomycetota bacterium | reverse complement strand
GGGCAGCGTCGACCGCAGCTGCGCGCGCACCGCCCGTGAGGCGCCGGTGAACCGGGTGATCGCCCGCTCGTGCGCCTCGGCGTCGAAGTCGTCGAGGCCGGAGGCGTCGCGGCGCTCGGTGACCGAGGCCCGCGCCAGGCCCCGCTCGAAGGCGCGGACGGCGTCCTCGGCGGGCAGCTCGCCGGTGACCAGCAGCGCCCGCGCCTCGTGCAGCCCGGCGGCGCGCAGGGGCTCGAGGGTGTCCACCAGGTCGGCCCACCGGCGCAGCGACATCAGCCCGGTGTGCTCGACGCCGCGCTCGGGCCGGGTCATCTGCCAGCGCAGCACCAGGCCGTCGTCCCCCGCCCACTCGGCCAGCCGCCGCGGGTTGCTCCGGCACACCCGCAGCAGCGCGGCGACCGCGTCGCGCAGCCAGGCAACGGCGGCACCGGCGGCGGGGTCGGGGCCCTCGCCCTGCACCACCCAGCGGCGCAGCGCGACGGCGAACTCGCTGGCGCTGTCGGTGGCGGCGCCGGCCCGGTCCAGCCACTCGACCTGGCCGACCAGCAGCTCGGGCTTGGCCAGCGGGTTCCAGGTGGGCGGCACGACCAGGCCGGTTCCAGGTGGGCGGCACGACCAGGCCGGGGATGACCGAGGCGCGGGCGACGATGCCCGAGGCGGCGGTCTGCAGCCGCCACAGCCGCGCGGTGAGCTCCGGGACGTCGCCCAGCGCCACCTTCACACCCGGGCGGAGCACCGGCGCCAGCCGGTCGCGGACGGCCCGCAGCCCGGCCCGGCGGGCCATGAAGCGGCCGGCCTGCGCGGTCTGCGCGGCGACGTACAGCTCGGCCAGCGGCAGCTCCAGGGCGGCCGGCGTGGCCAGCTCCAGCCCGGGGTGCACGGCGCTGCTGAACGCGGCCACCTCGCCCAGCACGGTCGTCGTCGCCACGTTCCAGCGCTCGGTCGGGACCTCGTCGAGCACGTCGAGCGTCGTCGCCGGCCCGGAGAGCAGGTGGGCCAGCGCGTCGAGGTCCGCCGGGGTGCGGACCTCGCGCAGCACGCCGGCCAGGTGCGGCTCGCTGGGCAGGTCGCGGACGGCCCGGTCGACGGCGGCCGCGGTCTGCTGGGCCGCCGGCAGGTCCACCTGCGCGGTGTCGACGAACGCCCAGACGTGCCGCGGCGAGGGGCGCACCAGGTCGGCGATGTCGGGCAGCAGCGCCAGGGCCCGGCGCACCGCGGCGAGCGTCTCCGGCGACGCGGCGGCCACGAACGCGGGGGACACCGGCAGCGTCGGGACGCCGTCACGCATCGCGAGCACCGCCGTCCGCGCCGTGTAGTACGACAGCCCGGCGGAGTTCTGCGCGTGCAGCCGGTGGGCGTAGCGGGCCAGGGTGCGGCGGGCGGCACGGAGGTCCTCGCCGGCCGCGTCCACATCCTCGGCGTCCACGGCGACCGCGTGCTCCAACGCCGCCGCGACCTGGGCGCGCACTCCTGCGGCCTTGGCGCCCTTGTCGTGCAGGTCCAGGGCGAACGGGCCCATGCCGACGGCCGTCAGCCGCCGCGCGACGACGTCCAGCGCCGCGCGCTTCTCGGCGACGAAGAGCACCCGCTTGCCCTCGGCGACCGCGCGGGTGAGCAGGTTGGTGATCGTCTGCGACTTGCCGGTGCCGGGCGGCCCCTCCAGCACGAAGGTGCGCCCGGCGGTGGCCTCGGCGACGGCGCGCAGCTGCGAGGCGTCGGCCGGCACCGGGCACCGCGCGGCCAGCTCGTCGAGGTCGATGGCGGCCGCGGTGTCCGGTGCGGGGTCGGCGAAGACCTCGGTCGGTCGGTGCACGAGGTGGTGCACCAGCGGATTGGCGGTCAGCTCCGCCCAGTGCTCGTCGAGGTCCTTCCAGAGCCGGTACTTGGCGAACTGCAGGACGGCGAGGTCGGCGGTCGGCTCGACGCGGTGCGGGAGGCCCGCGTCGGCCAGCGCCCGGCGCATCGCCGAGAGGGCCGAGTCGACGTCGATGCCGGCGCCGGCCTCCTCGTCCTCGGCGGAGCGCGGCTCGGTCAGCCCCGGAACGGTCAGGCCGTGCACCTGCCGCAGCTTCTCCAGCAGGCAGTGGTTCGGCGTGCTTGACCCGGTGTCGTCGGAGGCCAGCCGGTACACGCCGTTGCGGCTGGTGGGGGCCAGCGTGACCGGCACCAGCACCAGGGGGAGCGCAGCGGCCGGCCGTCGAGCTCCCACACCAGGCTGCCGAGGGCCAGGAACAGGTTGTTGGCGCCGGTCTCCTCGCGGACGGTCGTGGCCTTGTAGGCGAGGTTGCGCAGCCGCGGCAGGTAGCCGCCCTCGCTGACCCCGATGTGCACCGCGCGGCGCTCGACGAGCACCTCGGCCAGCAGCTCCGCCGACAGGTCGCGCGCCGAGGACAGCCCGCGCTCGCGGTGGACGGCGGCGATCCGGTCGTCGGGCAGCAGCCGGACCGCGGTGCCGCTGTGCAGCAGGGCCTGCAGCGCGGCCAGGTGCGTCGCGGGGACGGTCAGCGGCAGGCCGGCGCGCTCGGTGTAGTTGATCAACCGGTTGCGCAGCGAGAGGTCCAGCAGGCTGTTCTTCCACTGCTGCACCCGGGCCGGGATCTCCGCGCGGCTGGGCTGTGCCGCCGAACCACCGACCCCCGGCGTCCGCTCGACCGGGCGCGCCGCGACGCTGTGCACCGCCGGCCGGTACTCGACGACCTGCACCGCGCCGTCCCGGCCGCGGGTCCGGGCCGGCAGCGGCAGGATGCCGTCGCGGCGGGCCCGGTGGACGTCGGTGACGCCGACCACCCGGTCAAGGTCGCCGGTCAGCCAGGCGGTGTAGGCCGGTCCGTGCAGGTCGGCGTCCTCCGAGCCGCGGGTGGTGAGCAGCGTGGTCTCGACCAGCCGGATCAGCCCCAGGTCGACGAGGTTCGCCAGCGCGGCGACGTCGGTGGTCGCGACGCTCTCGGCGCTGCGCTCCTCGCGCCAGTAGCCGAGGAAGCAGTGCCCCTCGGCCACCCACAGCAGCGGCCGGATGCCGGCCTGCTCCAGCGCGGCGGCCAGGGTCACCACGGTGTCCAGGCACGTGCCGACCCGGCCGTCGAGGACGTCGCCGGGGGTGCGCACCTTCTGGCCGACGTCGGCCCACCCGGCCGGGGGCTCGGTGTAGCGGATGGCCTGGCGGTGCATCGCCGCGGTCAGCGCGGCGACGATCTCGTCGACCCGCTCCGGGCCGGACTGGTAGCCCTGCACCGACCCGCTGCCGGTGCGCTGCTCGAGCAGGTCGGCGGCCTCGCCGATGAGCGCGGTCACCGTCGGGTGGTTGGGGAGCACATGGGCGGCGAGCATCTCCAGCGCCAGCGGCACGGGGGTGGCCAGCCACTGGTTGGCGGCCAGCACCTGCACCGGGACGGCGGTGCCCCCGACGTCCTCGCAGTCCACGAGCAGGTCGATCTCGATCGAGCCGGGCCGCTGCTCCTCGATCTGCAGCATCGCCGCGGGGTCCATCACCAGGCCGACGTCGCTGAGCACGGTCGTCCGGCCGGCGTCGAGGTCGACGAGCAGCTCGACGGGGGTGCCGATCGGCCCTTCGGCGTCGCGCACGCCGAGCCGCACGGTCGCCCCGCGCACCCCGGCGCCGTGGTTGGTGAACCCCAGCCGGGACACGACCGGGACGCGGTTGTGCGCCAGCGCGTAGCTGAGCACCGGGGTCGAGGTCGCCTGGATCGCCACGGCCGCCCGGGTGCCCGCGGCGCAGGGCCGGACGTGCGTGGTGCTCATGGTGTCCTGTCTACCGGTCCGGACGGAACGGTCCCCTCAGGCCGGCCCGGCGTCTGCGGTGCGTGGGGCGGGTGGGGCACGACTGACTGCGGATCCGGCGCGGCGGTGCTTGCGGAGGGTCACGACGTCACCGGCGCGTGCCGATTCCGGCCGGCCTGGGTGGGTGATGTGCATTGACGGCACGTTCTGTCGCTGCCATGCGCCGTGGGCGCACATCACCGGACGGGCCGGGCCCCTGGGGCGGCAACTCACGACCCATCGCTGCGCGGATAGCGGGACGCGGCGGCCATTCCCTACCGTGGACGGGGTCCCCTTGTGCCGGGCGCCACAACCAGGTGGAGGAGAGCACCATGACCCGCAGCGGGCCGCAGGTCAGCATCCGGACCAACGCGCCTCAGCTTCCGCGGCCGCTCCGGCCGGCTGGGGTCGGTCCAGGCCTACCGGGCCGGCGATCCCGCCACCGCCAAGCGGCTGATCTGCGCCCACCGGGACCAGGTCGAGGGCCTCGTCCGCGGCCTGATCACCGAGGCCGGCGGTGAGGTCGGACGTGGACGCGCCGCAAAACCTCACCCACCGGCTGCTCCGCGACCATCTCGTCGACGGCGAGCTGGTGCCCGGTCAGGACATCCGGGTCGCCGTCGACCAGATCCTGATCGAGGACGCGACCGGCACGATGACCGGGATGCAGTTCGAGCTGCTGGACGCCGACGAGGTCGCCGTCCCGCTGGCGGTTCTGTACGTCGACCACAACGTGCTGCAGATCGACGACAGGAACATGCAGGACCACCGGTACCTGCGCTCGTTCTCCGACCGCTACGGGCTCCGGTTTTCCCCGCCCGGCCATGGCATCTCGCACTACATCCACATCGAGCGCTTCGCCCGGCCCGGCGACCTGCTGGTGGGCGCCGACTCCCACACCACGACCTCCGGCGCCCTGGGCATGTTCGCCACCGGCGCCGGCGGGCTCGACGTCGCCGTCGCCATGGCCGGCTACGGCTTCGAGCTGCCCTGCCCCCGGGTCATCGGCGTGGAGCTGACCGGCCGGCTCGGCCCGGCGGTCGAGGCCAAGGACGTCATCCTTGAGCTGCTGCGCCGCTACGGGGTCCGCGGCGGGACGGGGGCCGTCTTCGAGTTCTTCGGCGAGGGCGTCGCCGGTCTGTCCACGACCGGGCGGGCGACCATCTGCAACATGGCGATGGAGACCGGCGCGACCACCGCGATCTTCCCGTCCGACGAGGAGACCCGCACCTGGCTGGCCGCGCAGGGTCGGGAACGGGACTTCCGGCCGCTGGCCGCCGCCCCGGGCGCCGAGTACGACGAGCACGTGCACATCGACCTGTCCGCGCTCGAGCCGCTGGTCGCGGTCCCGCAGTCGCCGGGCAATGTCGTCCCGGTCGCCGAGGTCGCCGGCACGGAGCTGGTGCAGGTGTGCGTCGGGTCGTCGGTGAACAGCTCCTACGAGGACCTCGCCACGGTCGCCGCGGCGCTGGGCGGGCGGTCCGTGCACCCGGCGATCCAGCTCACCGTGACCCCGGGCTCGCGGCAGATCCTCGACATCATCCTGCGGTCGGGGGTGTACCAGGACCTGGTGGGCGCGGGCGCCAGGATGCTGGAGCCGATCTGCGGACCCTGCGTCGGCATCGGGCAGGCGCCGGTCAAGGGCAAGCCGTCGCTGCGGACGTTCAACCGCAACTTCCCCGGCCGCAGCGGCACCGCCGAGGACGCGGTCTACCTCTGCTCGCCGTCGACCGCCGCGGCCAGCGCCCTGACCGGCACCATCACCGACCCGCGGAGCCTCGACCGGCCGCCGCTGCGCCCGGCCGCCGACCCCAACCCGGCCCTGCACAAGCGGCACATCACAGCCGTCCTGCCCCAGGCCGAGCGGCGCGCGGTCGTGGTGGAGCGCGGGGAGAACCTGGTGCCGCCGCCGCTGCCCGAGCCGCCGCCGGACGACCTCGACGGCCGGGTCGTCATCGTGGTCGGCGACGACATCTCCACCGGCGACCTCGCCGCTGACGGCGCCATAGCCATGTCGGCGTGGTCGAACATCGCCGAGTGCGCCCGGTGGATGTTCCGCCGGATCGACCCGGGCTTCCACGACCGCGCCCTGTCCTGGGGCGGCGGGCTCATCGTCGCCGGGCACAACTACGGCCAGGGCTCGTCGCGGGAGCACGCCGCGCTGTCGCCGGTGCACCTGGGCATCCGGGCCGTCGTCGCGTGCAGCTACGCGCGGATCCACCGCCGCAACCTCATCGCCGTCGGCATGCCGCCGCTGGTGTTTGCCGACCCGGCGCAGCACGCGCGAGCGCGGGAGGGGCAGCGGTGGCGCATCCCCGGCCTGGCCGCGGCGGTCACCGGGAGCGCGGACTCCGTGACCGCGGAGGTGGACGGCGGCGAGCGGGTCGAGCTGTCGCTGGCCTTCAGCCCGGGGGAGCGGGCCGTGCTCGCCGCCGGGGGGCTGCTCGCGCACATCCGCGCCGGCGGCCGGACGCCGGTTCCGGGCGGGCGCCCCTTCCGGCCTGAGCGGAGTACGTGAGCGCAGCCTTCCTGCACCCACGTACTCCGCTGCGGGCCGGCCGCGCCGGGGGCTGCCCGCCGGTCAGGAGGCCGTGACGCGCGACCGGGGGCGCGACCGGCCGCCGGCGTTGTAGAGGTTGCTGGTGAGGCCGTGGCCGACGGCCTCCTCGACGAGCGCGGCCGCCCGCAGCACCGCGTCGAGGTCCAGACCGGTCGACACCCCGGAGTCCTCCAGCAGGTAGACGACCTCCTCGGTGGCGATGTTGCCGCTCGCCCCGGGCGCGAAGGGACAGCCGCCGAGGCCGCCGACCGAGGCGTCGAGCTGGGTGACGCCGGCGTCGATCGCGGCCAGCACGCAGGCCAGCCCGGCGCCCCGGGTGTTGTGGAAGTGCACCCCGACGTCCACCCCCGGGCAGGCCTCCTGCACCCGCCCGACCAGCTCGGCCACGCGGCCGGGGACCGTGGTGCCGATCGTGTCGCCCAGGCACAACTGGTCGGCGCCCTGGTCGACGGCGCGCCGGGCGATGTCGACCACCCGCTCCACCGGCGTCGGCCCGTCGAACGGGCAGTCCCAGGCGACGGCGATGATCGCCTCGCACCGGCCGCCGGCGTCGTGCGCCAGGCCGGCGATCTCTCGGACCGCGGCCACCGCGTCGGCGGTCGGCCGCCCGGCGTTGGCCTCGCTGTGGCCGTCGGAGGCGGAGATGACGTACTCCAGGTGGCGCATCCCGGCCGCGACCGCGCGCTTGGCGCCACCCGTGCCGGCCACCAGCGCGGAGAAGGCGAGGTCGGGCCAGCGGCCGAGCTCGGCGACCACCTGCTCGGCGTCGGCCAGCGCCGGCACCGCGCGCGGGGAGACGAAGGAGGTCACCTCCACCCGGCGCACGCCGGTGGCGGCGACGGCGTCGAGGATGCGCAGCTTGGCCTCGGTCGGGATCGGGGACTCCAGCTGGAGGCCGTCCCGCAGGCCGACCTCGCGGATGTCGACGCTGGACGGAAGGTTCATGGGTTCTCCTGACTCAGATGACGCCGGCCGAGGTCAAGCCCGCTGCCAGTTCGCGCACCTGTGGGGCGGACAAGCCCAGCAGCTCGCAGTACACCCGGCATTGTGCGCGTGGTCGACGTCGGGGACGCCCGGATCAGCCGCTGATCCGCTTGTAGGGGTCCGGCGGGGCCTCGCCGCCCGCCGTGATGCGGTCCGACCACTCGTCCAGCCGGCGGGTCAGCTCGGGCAGCCCGGGGCCGATGGCGTCGAGCACGGGGGCCAGTGCCGCCTCCGTCTGCTCCTCGATGCCGGCGCGCACCCGGCGGCCCTCGTCGGTCAGCCCGCCGTCGGCCACCAGGCCCCGCTCGGCCAGTCCGGCGGCGGCCGCGGCCATCGCCTCGGGGGACCACCCGCGGGGTGGCGGCGTACCTGGTGGGTTCCCAGCCGACCCAGAGCTCGGTCATGAGGTTCATCTGCAGCCCGGTGAGGCCGGCGGCGACGCTGGCGGCCTGGTGGACGTCGCCCCCGGTACTCGCGCAGCAGCCCGGCCGCGTGCCAGAGCTGCCCCAGCGGATCGGCCGGCCACGGCAGCGAGACCAGCCCGGCGAACAGCGGTCGGCCGGCCAGGTCCCCCGCGACCGCCTCGACGCCCTGGCGCAGCTGCTCGACCGCGTCGGTGACGTCGGCGTCGGGCAGCAACCGCCGGAGCGACTCGACCGAGCCCTCCTCGCGGGCGGCCAGCACCTGCTCCCTCGACGCGCGCCCGCGGGCCTCCTCGTACAGGGCTCCGATGAGACCCGGCTCGAAGACGCCGAAGGCGGCGACCACGACCGGTGCGGTGGGTTCGCCCATGGCGGCGGCGCGCCCCACACGTACCCGGTCAGGAAGTTGAGCCCCAGGGCGGCGTACCGCTCGTTGACCCCCCGGGACCAGAAACTGATGGTCGCGATCGGCTCGGCGGCGTCCCGCAGGCGGCGGGCCGGTGTGTCGGGCAGCCGCGGTATCGCACGGGGCGCGGCCGGAGGTGCCAGGAAGACGGTGCGGGCGGTGGCGTAGTCCACGGCTGCATCCTGGACCGCCCACCACCCCGGCCACCATCCGTGCAGCGCAGCGACCGCCGGTTTGCGCTCCCGGCTCCGGGTGTCGCAGGTTGGCTCCATGAGCGGAGCGCAGCGCCGGGACTCGGGACTGGTCGTCGAGGAGCGCGGGCACGTCCGCGTGCTCACCCTGGACCGGCCCGAGCGCCGCAACGCGTTGTCCACCGCGTTGCAGGCCGACCTGGTCGAGGAGCTGCTGCGCTGCGGTGAGGACGGCGACGTGCGGGCGGTCGTCCTCGCGGCCAACGGGCCGGCCTTCTGCGCCGGCTTCGACCTCGACGAGATCCGCGAGCAGGACCGCCGCGGCGAGCGGTTCCGCCCGCCGATGGACCGGCCCACCCGCGCGCTGTTCGAGGTCGTGACCGAGGTGCCCGTGCCGGTCGTTGCGGCCATCGCCGGAGCGGCGGTCGCCGGCGGCTTCGAGCTGGCGCTGGCCTGCGACCTGCGGGTCGCCGCGCCCGGGATCCGCATGGGGCTGCCCGAGGTGAAGATCGGCATGGGCGCCAACTTCGGTTCCGTCGTCCTGCCCAAGCGCATCCCCATGGGCATCGCCCTGGAGCTGCTCTACACCGGCGAGTACGTGACCAGCGAGGTCGCCGAGCGGTGGGGGCTGGTCAACCGCCTCGTGCCCGCGGACGACGTGCTGCCCACCGCCCTGGGTCTGGCCGAGACGATCGCCGCCAACGCCCCGATCTCGGTCCGCCGGATGAAGGCGACCGCGGTCAAGGGCCTGGAGCTGCCACTGTGGCAGGCGCTGCGGCTGGACGTGGGCCCCAACCCGTACCGGTCCGAGGACCGCAAGGAGGGCATCGCCGCGCAGCGCGAGAAGCGCCCGCCGCGGTGGAGTGGTCGCTGACGTCGCCACGTCCGGAGCCAGGGCGGGTCCCTCCGGAAAGCTCTCCCCCCTGCCCCGCACTGTGGGCAGGGGGAGAGCTTCCACGGGAGAGGTGGGACGGCGGGGGTGGGGGGTGGAGCCGGGACGGTCCGTGCCCGGATCGGTATACGCCGGCGGCGCGTGCGACCGGGACCGGCCGACGGGCGTGGCGACGCTCTGCGGGACCAGAGACCTCCGCCGTCCCACGGGAGCGACCATGACGACCTCCGACCCGGGCACCACCCCCGCCGGTCCGCAGTCCGACCCGACCCAGCCCGCCTCCGAGCCGGGCGCCCGGGCCCCGCAGCAGGAGGGGCCCTGGGCGCCGCAGCAGCAGCAGCCGGGTGCCTGGTACCCGCCGCAGCAGCAGCCGGGCGTCTGGTACCCGCCGCAGTCGGGGGCCTCCGCCGCTCCGGGCGCCGCGACGGGCGGACTGAAGAAGTGGCTGCGGATCGGCCTGCCGATCGCCGTCGTGGGGGTCGTCGGCCTGGGCAGCTTCGTGGGCTTCGCCGACCCCGAGGTGGGGGACTGCGTGCAGATGGCGGGCGACACCGACTTCGACGTCGTCGACTGCGGATCGGCCGAGGCCGAGTACCGCATCGTCGGCATCGAGGGCGACGAGCAGACCTACCCGGCCTTCATGGCCGACCCCGACACCTGCGTCGACTTCGCCTCCACCGAGGTCGCGCTGTGGATCGGCGCACTGGAGACAGAGCCGGGCACGGTGTTCTGCGCCGAGCCCGTCTGAGGCAGCTGACGCGCGGCTCGTGCTGTGCTCCCAGGGGCAGCACAGCACGAGCTCGCGTGGGAGGAACAGGATGCCGAGGACCAGTGCGGGGCTGCTGCTCTACCGGCGGCAGCCCGAGCGCGGCGTCGAGGTGCTCGTCGGGCACATGGGCGGCCCGTATTGGGCGCGCAGGGACGCCGGTGCCTGGTCGATCCCGAAGGGCGAGCACGGCCCGGACGAGGACCCCCGAGACGTGGCGCTGCGCGAGTTCGCCGAGGAGCTCGGTTCCCCCGCGCCCGTCACCGACCTCGTGCCGCTCGGTGAGGTCCGGCAGGCCGGCGGTAAGCGGCTCACCGCCTGGGCCGCGGAGGGCGACCTCGACGCAGCGGCCGCGGTCAGCAACACCTTCGCCCTCGAGTGGCCGCCGCGCTCGGGCCGCGTGCAGGAGTTCCCCGAGATCGACCGCGCCGCCTGGCTGACCGTCGAGGACGCGCGGGAGAAGCTGGTCAGGGGACAGGTGCCGCTCCTGGACCGGCTGCTGGACCTGCTGGTGTGAACCTCGGCAACGGTCTCGCGACAGCTCGTCCCACCAGCCTCATGACCTGCTGGGCGCCGCCTGTGCCGTGGCAGGGTCCGCGCGGGTGGAGTCGCCGGACTCCCCGAGACGGAGGAGGGCGCCATGTCGGCGTGTGCGAAGTGCGGTGCGGCTGGCCAGCAGGGTCGGTTCTGCGTCGGCTGCGGCGCGGCGGTCCCGCCGTCCCCGTCCCCGTCCCCGTCCCCGTCGCCGCGCCCGCGGTCGCCGCTGGCCGAGGAGCCGACCCAGCCGGTGCTGCGCCTGGACCGCCCGTCGAAGCCGGCCGTCCCCGCCCGCTGAGCGCCGTCGGCGCTCAGGACCCGCGCCGGGATCCTGAGCGGGACGCGGCCTCAGTGCGTGCCGACCAGCTCCCGACCGGCCGGCAGCGGCTCGTCGTCGGACTCCCGGATGCCGTACCGGGCATCGAGGCGCCGCAGCGGCCGCGGCGCCCACCAGTCGGCCCGGCCGAGCAGGCGCATGGTCGCCGGCACGAGCAGCGTCCGGACGACGGTCGCGTCCACCACGATGGCGATGAGCATCGCCACGCCGATCATCTTGATGAAGGTGATCCCGACAGGGAGAAGGCGCCGATCACCACCAGCAGCAGCAGCGCGGCGCTGGTGATGATCCCGCCGGTGCGCTGCAGCCCGGTCGCGACCGCCGCGGTGTTGTCGCCGGTCAGGTCGTACTGCTCGCGGATCCGGGACATGAGGAACACCTCGTAGTCCATCGACAGCCCGAACACGATCGCCAGCACCAGGATCGGCTGGGTGGCCTCCACGAAACCGGTCGACGTGAAACCCAGGACGCCGGAGAGGTTGCCGTCCTGGAAGATCTAGACCAGCGCGCCGAACGAGGCGCCCGGCGACAGCACGTTCATCAGCACCGCCTTGACCGGCAGCACCAGCGAGCCGAAGGCCAGGAACAGCAGCACGAACGTCGTCGCTCCCACCAGCACCGCCATCCAGGGCAGCAGCGAGCCGAGGCTGTCGAGCAGGGCGGTGAACGCCGCGCTCTGCCCGCCGACCAGCGCCTGCCCGCCCCCGGGTACGGGCACCTCGCGCACCGCGGCGACGCAGCGCTGCCGGCGGCCTCCTGCCGCCCGAGGAGTTGCACGGCGAGGGCCCTGCCGGAACCGCCGGCCGCCGCTTCGGCGGCATCTTCGCCACCCTGATGGCCGAGGCGTACCGGGATCGCCGGTTCCCGGTGCCTGTCGACGAGGACCTGGATCCGGCGCTGCAGGAGCAGTTGCGAGCCTGGTGCACCCAGCTGCCGGTCGCGCTGCCGCTGGGCGTCATGTCGGTCTCCTGTCCTGCTGGATCCGCCTCTACGGGATGGTCTGCCTGGAGGTCTTCGGCCACCTGCGGTTCGCCCTGGCCGACGCCGCACCGATGTTCGAGGCCGAGATGCGCGCCATCGCCGAGCAGCTGGGGATCCCCGAGGAGTACGCCCGCCCTCCGGAGTGATGGGGTTCACAGCAAGCAATGCGCTTGCTGGAGTTAGCGGACGGCGAACGCGGGGCATCACTTCGGACGTCAGGTCATCCCCGATCTCTGGAGTCTTCCCCGTCATGACCGACAACGCCAAGATCATCAACCAGCTCCGTGCTCTCGTCCTGCTGACCCAGACCGAGGAGCAGGTCGCCCGGACCCGCGTCGCGCAGGCCCGCACCGAGGCCGTGCGCCGTGAGCTGACCGAGAACGCCGACCACGCGGCCGAGCGGACCCGGGCCATCACCGACCAGCTGCGCGCCCTGGGCGGCGTGCCGGACGTCGTGACCCCGGTCGTGGGACGTCTCTCCGCCGTCCTCAAGGCCGGTTTCGAGCAGGCCGCGTCGCTCGAGGAGGCCCTGCTGACGGACCTCAGCCTGGAGCACCAGCTGCACGACCGTGCCACCTACCTCAAGGTGCTCGCCGAGCAGGCCGAGCTGCCGAAGGTGGGCGCGCTGGCCGAGCGGCTGATCACCGCCCACTCGGCGACCATCGAGTGGATCACCGTCGTCCTCGCCGAGGAGGCCATGGGCGGCCCCGCCGCGCTGCGGCCCACCCCGATCCAGCGCGTCGCCGGCACCGCCGCCCGCGCGGCCAACGCTCCGGTCCGCTTCGTGGCCAACCGGGTCAACGAGGCCGTCGACACCGTGCACCAGCGGCGCGAGCAGGCCAACGAGAAGCTCGGCGAGGCCGCCGGCCGGGCCAACCAGTTCACCGACGCCGTCCGCGAGACCCTGACCGTCGGCCGCAGCGCTGCGCTGCGCCGGGCCGAGCGGATCGCCCGCCGCGAGGGCAACAAGGACGCCGCCAACGCCGCCAAGGCCGCCCGCGAGGAGCTCGGCGACGTCAGCGCCGACGAGCTGCCGATCAAGGGCTACGACTCGCTGTCCACCCAGGACGCGATCAAGGCGGTCAAGGGCCTCACGACCGCGCACGACGTCCGGGTGATCATCCGCTACGAGGAGACCCACAAGAACCGGACCAGTGTCGTCAACGCGGCGCAGACCCAGGTGGCCGCGCTGGCCAAGGAGGCCGTGGGCGTCGACAACTGACGCCGCACCGCCTTCAGCGAGGGCCCGCTCCCACTCCGGGGGCGGGCCCTCGTGGTCGTCGGGGGGCCCGCGACGTGCGCGGACGGCCACGGTCGGTCGGCGTCCTCCGGATGCCGGGAGATCTCGGTCGCACCGGGTTTGACCGGTCCCGGGCCTCGGGGATGGGATGGCGCATGAGCATCACGCCCGACGCCCTGGAGCAGGAGTTCTCCCTGACCACGGCCGTCACGCGGCTGGTCTTCCTCAGCCGGCGGGACAGCGGGGAGACCACGCCCGACACCAGCGAGGACGTCGACGCCGACGACTGGAGCTCGTTCATGGCCGCCTCGACGTCGCTCGACGTCGCCGAGTCGCTGGAGCTGCTGGCGCTGGGCGAGGTCGTCGCCCGCAAGGCGCACGACAGTCAGCTGACCGGCTTCCGTGCCGCGCTGCGCGGCGGCGCGTCCTGGGAGCAGATCGCCCGAGCCCTCGACGCCCGTCCCGAGGAGGCCTGGGTCCGCTTCCAGGAGCTCGTCGAGCGTCAGGAGCGCTCCGCACTGCTCGACGCCGGCGCGGCCGCGGCCGCCCGGGAGCTGGCCGGGCCCCGCCCACGCTGAGGGCCGCGGACGACAGGAGGGCCGGGTGCCCGCCGGCGCCCGCCCCTCGTCGGATCAGTCGACCGTCACGCCGCCCCAGAAGGCCACCCGGCCGCGGATCTCCGCCGCCGCCTCCTTGGGCCCGGGTAGTACCAGGCGGCGTCGGGGTTGGTCTGCCCGTCGACCTCCAGCGTGTAGTACGACGCCGTGCCCTTCCACGGGCACACCGTGGTCTTCCCCGACGGGCGCAGCACGTCGTCGCGCACCGACTCGCGGGGGAAGTAGGCCTTGCCCTCGACGGTGACGATGTCGTCGGACTCGGCGATGACGGTCCCGTTCCAGCTCGCGGTTGCCATGTGGCCCGGAACACCGCCGTCCACCCACGACATTCCGTCGCAGGCCGCCGGACGAGAGGCGACCGGCGCGGGCCGGTCGCCACCGCCGGCGTTCTCCGGCTCAGCCGCTCGTGATGTGCCGGACGACGCGCTCGAGCTCCTCGGTCGGTGAGAAGTCGACGTACTCGCAGTCGCTCACGGCCTCGGGGGCGTGGCCGGGACCCCAGTAGAAGGCCTGGCCCGCCTCGTACGTGGTGATGCCGTCCTTCCCGTGCATCGTGAGGCGGCCGCTGATCACGTAGCCCCAGTGCGGGCAGGGGCAGAGGTCGCCCGGAAGCCCGGAGAGGGCCGGCCGGAGGTCGGTGCCGGCGGGCAACCGCACCCAGGCGACGCTCATGTCCCCGAACCGGTCGGTACGGAAGTCGACACCGTTCCCCTCGATCGCGATGGGCAGGTCGGTCCGGTTGATCACCTGCATCTCGCACGCCCTCACGGCCGGATGTTCTGGTTCAGGTGGAAGAGGTTGCCGGGGTCGTAGCGCCGCTTCACCTCGCGCAGCCGCTCGTAGTTCGCGCCGTAGTTCTCGGCCACCCTGGGCGCGTCGTCGGCCGAGGCGAAGTTGGTGTAGATCCACACGCTTGAGCGGCTGTGGACGGCGGCGGCCGGTGGCGCCCGGCAGGTCGCCTTCCTCGGCGGAGAGCCCGGCGCGGGGAAGTCCCGGCTGCTCGCCGTGTTCTGCACGCTGCTGCACCGGCGGGGGGCCGCGGTCCTGCTCGGCACGTGCGTCGCGGAGCTGGCCCGCCGTACCAGCCCTTCGTCGAACCGGTCGAGGCACTGCTCGCCGCGGGCCTGGGGTCCGACGTGCTCGGCCGGCTCGCCGGTCGGGCCGCGGCGGACGACGGCCCCGAGCCGGACACCCGACGCGAGCTCTACGACGCCGTCGTCGACGCCGTCCGCGCCGAGACCGCCTCGGGACCGGTGGTCCTGGCACTGGAGGACCTGCACTGGTCGGGCACCGCGGGCCTGCAGCTGCTCGGCCACCTGGTGGAGCGGACGGCGGAGTGCCCGCTGCTGGTGCTCGTCACGCACCGGACGACGGCGCCCGAGCGCTCGGCGGAACTGACCGGCGTCATCGCCCACCTCTACCGGCTCGACGGCGTCCGGAGGCTGGACCTTCCCGGCCTGGACACCGAGGACATCGCCGAGTACCTCGCACACGAGGCGCGGCTGCCCGCCCACCGGGCCCGCGTGGCCGCCGCCCCGTTGCGGACCGGACCGGCGGCAACCCCTTCCTGCTGCGGGAGCTGGTGCGCGAGGCCGCCGGCCGTGGGGCGGTGCCGGACGGGTCCTCCGCGCCGCTGTCGGTCCGCGACATGGTCGCCGGCCGGCTCGCGCCGCTGTCCCCGCCCGAGCGGCAGACCCTCGAGCTGGCAGCCGTGGTGGGGGAGGAGGCCGACCTCGCCACCGTTCTCCGCGTCTCGGCGTGGAGCACCGACACCACCCTCGCCGCCCTCGACACCGCCGTCTCCTTCGGTCTCCTGGAGCCCGCCGGCCCGGCGTTCCGCTTTCCGCACGCCCTCGCCCGGCAGGCGGTGCTCGACCTCATGCCGGCCACCCGCCGGGCCCGCGAGCACCTTCGTTGTGGCCGACGTCCTGGAGTCCTCGGCCCCGCCGTCGGAACGGCGCACCCAGCGGCTGGCCCACCACTACGCGCAAGCCGCCGCCCTCGGCTGCGCCGACCGGGCAGTCCACCACCTCACCCAGGCGGCGCAGGCGGCCTCGCGCAGCCTGGCCCACGAGGACGCGGCGCTCTGGTTCGGGCAGGCGGCGGCGCTGAGCACCGACGACCGGTACCGGCTGCTGCTGGAGTCGGCCCACGCGCACCTGCTCGGCGGCGACTCGGCGCGCGCCCGCGCGCTGTTCGCCGAGCTGGCCGGCGCGGCCGCCCCGCGGCTGCGGCTGGAGGCGGCCATCGGCGTGGGCCCGGCGGACGGCCCCGCCAAACTGGCCCGGGCCACCGAGCTGTCCCGGCTGGCCCGGCGGACCGGGGCGCTCGGCCACCTCGGCCCGGCGGCGTTCTGGCGGGCCGCCATCTGTTACGCACAGGGTCGGCCGGAGGGCCTGGCCGAAGCCCACCGGGACGTGCTCGGCATGGTCCGGGCGACCGGAGAGCTATACCACGAGCACGTGGCCGGGTGCATCCGGTACGGCCGCCAGTTCGCGGGCGGCGACCTCGCCGGCGCCCAGCGGACGTGCGCGGCGCTGCTGGAGCTCGGCGAGTCCTTCGGCACCGACGACACCGAGGGCTCCTACGGCGTGCAGTCCTACATGGTGCGGCGGGAGACCGGCGCGGTCGCGGCGGTGCGCCCGCTGGTGAGCGGCGAGGAGTGCCCGGAGGGGCACTGGGCGCGCCGGGCCTGTCGCCCTCTACACCGAGCTGCGGCTCGATGGGCCGGCCGCGCGGGTGCTGGCCTGGCTGCTCGACGGCCGGCTGTCGCGCTACGCGGACTCGGCCCAGTGGCCCTGCGTGCTGGTCTACCTCGTGGAGGCGGCGCTGCACCTGGGCGACGAGGCGGCGCTGCGGGCGCTGCGGCCCCGGCTGGCCGAGTACGCGGGCACCAATCTGGTGGCCGGGCAGTTCGTCGCGGTCTTCGGCAGCGCGGACCGGCTCCTGGGTGCCGTCGACGCGGCGCTGGGCCGGGTGGCGGCCGGACCGCTGCTGGAGGCGGCACTGGAGATGGACACCCGGATGGGGGCGACCCTGCACCGGGCAGAGAGCCTCGTCGCGCTGGCCGGGCACCTCCGGCGGACCGGCGCGCCCGGCCGACGAGCGGCCGAGCTGGCGGAGGAGGCGCGGCGGATCGCCTGCGACCTCGGACTGCGCCGGGCGCTGGGGGCCGTGGAGCGGCTCGGGGTGCCGGGAGCCCCGCGGCCGGCGGTCGCGCGGGCGCCGTCCCGGCCCGCCGGGCTGACCGCACGGGAGACGGAGGTGCTGCGGCTGGTCGGCGAGGGGCTGCTCAACCGGGAGATCTCCGAGCGCCTGGTGATCAGCGAGAACA
Organism: Actinomycetota bacterium; assembly: GCA_030773455.1. GTDB lineage: Bacteria > Actinomycetota > Actinomycetes > Mycobacteriales > Geodermatophilaceae > Geodermatophilus. The sequence continues at coordinate 1,326 of JALYNA010000070.1, read as the reverse complement.
CCGTCGCCAACCACGTGCGCAGCATCCTGGCCAAGACCGGTGCCGGGAACCGCACCCAGGCGGCGATGTACGCCGCCTCGCACGGGCTGCTCGACGGCTCAGACCGGCTGGAGTGACCCGTCCGGCTGCACCGTCGCGGTGACCTCGACGACGACGTCGGCGGGCAGTCCCGCCCGCTCGGCCGCCCGGCGGATCGCCTCGCCCAACGGTGCCTCGTACAGGCAGTAGGTCTTGCGCTTGTCAGCGGAGAGGAACGAGTACAGCCACCGGACGCCCTCGTCGTCGTTGATCCGGTTGACGCCTTCGGCGATCCCGGCGTCGGCCTCCAGGACGTCGGCGAAGCGGCGCTCGACCATGAAGACGGGCATCGCAGTCCTCCCCGGGAGGGTTCGCGGCCGGCACGACACGGGCCGACGGCGGCTCCGGCGCACGGTGCGGCAGCTGCCCGGAGCCGTGGACGGCCCGCACGACCGGGCCGGTCAGGGAGGTGGTCCTCCGACCGGTCCGGTCGCCGCCCCTACCTCTGCAGCAGCGCGAAGGTCGCGACGGCGTGCGCGAGCGCCTCGCCGTCCTGCTCGACGTCGGCCTCGCAGACGGTCAGGTGTGCCCCGCGGCTGCGGACCCGGCCGGTCACGACGAGCGCGCCGGGCTTTCCGGGGCGCAGGTAGGTGACGGTGAGCTGGCTGGTCGCCGGCACCTCGCCCTCCCCGGTCGTGGTGCGCACCGCCTGCCCCATCGTGGTGTCGACCAGCGTGGCCAGCACGCCGCCGTGCAGCGTGCCCGCCGCGTTCAGGTGCTCCTCGCCGACCTCGAAGGCGATCCGCGCGCCGCCGTCCTCGGCGTCCTCCACCCGTGCACCGATCCGTTCCGCGAAGCCCCCGGGGCCCGTCTGCTGTCCCATGCCGGCGCGCTACCCACAACGTCGCCGCCCGACGCACCGGCCGGCTCGTGCCGCGCGGTGCGGGGCCCTAGCGTCGGGGTGTCCCCGCCGGCCGGGCCGGCGCCGTCCCCGGAGGAGCACGCGTGACCGCACCGCAGGAAGTCCCCAGCCAGGTCCTGGACCGGTGGGCCGACGGCGAGCGGCTGTTCGCCACGGCGCTGGGCCGGCTGACCGACGAGGAACTCGACCGCCCGTCGCTGCTGCCCGGCTGGGGCCGCCGGCACGTGCTGGCCCACGTCGCCCGCAACGCCGACGCCCTGCTCAACCTGCTGACCTGGGCACGCACCGGCGCCGAGACGCCGATGTACCCCTCCGCCGAGGCCCGCGACGCCGGCATCGCGGAGACCGCCGCGCTGGAGGCGCCCCGGCTGCGCGCCGAGCTGGTG
>JALYNA010000069.1 GCA_030773455.1 Actinomycetota bacterium | reverse complement strand
GTCCGACGTCAAGAACTACGACGGCAGCTGGGTCGAGTACGGCTCGCTGGTCGGCGTCCCGATCGAGAAGTGAGCTGACATGTGCGGAGCCCCGAAGCAGGGCGGCGCCCTCGCCGGCGTCGATCTGACCACGCAGACGGTGATCCAGGGGTCGGTGTGGCACGACGGCGCTCCGGTCGCCGGTGCCTACGTCCGGCTGCTGGACTCGACCGACGAGTTCACCGCCGAGGTGGTGACCGGCCCGGAGGGCGAGTTCCGCTTCTTCGCCGCCCCCGGTGAGTGGAAGGTCCGCTCGCTGGCCCCGGTCGGCAAGGGTGAGCGCGTGCTGACCGCCGACGTCGGCCTGAACGAGACGACCGTCGTCATAGAGTGAGAACTCCTTCGCTCGACAGCGCCCCTCCCGGCTCCGGCCGAGAGGGGCGCTGCCGCGTGAGAGGCCCCGTCCCGGGTGCCACCCTGAGCATGCGAAGGGTGGGGAGGACGGGGTCCTTCTTCAGTCCACGCCGGGCGGCAGGCGGTTGGGGCCGGCCTCGGGCGGTCGCGGACGGTCCTCGGGATGGGCCCGGACGGCGACGAGCGCGACGTCGTCCGCCCCGTCCACGGGCAGCATCCGGGCGAGAAGCGTGTCGCACAGCTCCTCCAGAGGCGTTCCGCCGAGGTCGCGCAGGACCTCCTGGAGTGCGGCCAGCCCCGCGTCCAGGTCGCTGTCGCGACGCTCGACCAGGCCGTCGGTGACCAGGAGCACGGTGGAGTCGTCAGGCAGGTAGGCGGTGTGGTCGCTGCGCGGCGCGTCGGGGTCGACGCCGAGCATCAGCTCGGGGCGGGTCTCGAGCAGGGTCGTGGTGCCGTCCGGGGCCAGCAGTACCGGCGGGAGGTGGCCGGCGTTGCTCCACCGCAGCACGCGCGTGCCGGTGACGGGCACGTCCGGGCGGCGCTCGATGCGGGCGAGCACCACGGTCGCCAGCGTGCTGACCGCCAGGCCGCGGGCTACGTGCTCCGCGCGGGACAGCGTCGCCGACGGCGGCTCGTCGTTGTCGTAGGCCAGGGCCCGCAGCAGACCGCGCAACTGGCCCATCGCCGCCGCGGCGTCGCTGTCGTGGCCCACGACGTCACCGATGACGAGCATCGTGGCGCCGTCGGGCTGGAGGAATGCGTCGTACCAGTCACCGCCGACCTGCGCCTCGTGGGCGGCCGGGCGGTAGCGCACGGCGACCTGCAGGTGGTCCGGTGCCGGCGGCGGGGTCAGCAGGGCCTGCTGCAGGCGGTCCGACAGCGCGCGCTCGACTGCGGCCTGCCGGGTCACGCGACGCAGCTCGGCGGCCTGGCGCCGGGCGGCCAGCCGGTCGGTCAGGTCGCGGAAGGAGACCACCACACCGGTCACCGCGCCGTCCTCCATCGTGGGGACGGCGATCAGCTCCACCGGCACGGGCGTGCCGTCGGTGCGCCAGAAGACCTCGGAGTCGGCGGCGACCGTCCGACCGGTCTGCAGGGCGCGCCAGACCGGGCACTCCTCCTTCGGATACGGCGAGCCGTCGGCCCGGCGGCCGTGGATCAGCCCGTGCTGGTCGTGACCGAGCTGCTCCTCCGCCGTGAACCCGGTGATGCGCACCGCGGCCGGATTGACGAACTCGACGCGTCCGGTGACGTCGAGGCCGTAGATGCCGTCGGCGACGTTGGCCAGCACGCGCTCGTAGCGGGCCAGCGTGCGGGAGAGCCGGGCCTCCATGTCGCGGAGGCCCGTGTCGCCATCCCCGTGCTCGTCGATGACCCTGCCCTCTTCCGCTCCGCCGGGCCTCCCAGCCTGCCCTACGCGGGCGCCGTACGGGGACGCAGGGCCGCACGCGACGGCGCCCGCCCCGGCCGGGGGCCGGAGCGGGCGCCGTGGCGGTGCAGCGGTCAGTCGCAGAGTCCGTCGGGGGAGCTGTCGTGTACTCGTTGTCGTCGGAGTCGACGTCCGGGGGGTTGCCTGGCGCTCGTCGTCGCCGGCCGGGTGCCGCTGACCGCCCGAGCCCGGTAGGAGGGGCGGTTCTACGGTGGAGGCATGGTCACTGCCTGGGTCCTCGTCGCCCTGGCGTCGCTCGCGGTGCTCGGCTGCGGGTACGGCGCCGCCTGGCTCGCCCGCCGTCCGCGAGAGGCGCGTCGATGAGCGACACCGAGCTCCCGGTCGCCGACACCGTCGACGTCCGCTCCGGCCCGGAGGTCGCCGAGGAGGTGCTCGCCGTCCTGCCGCTGCTCGGCGAGTGGCACGGCGAGGGTCAGGCCGCCGGCGCCGGGGGCGACCACCGCTTCGGCCAGTGGATCCGGTTCAGCCACGATGGCCGGGGCTTCCTGGCCTACGACTCGCGCACCTGGCGGCTCACCGACGACGGCGCGGTCGTCGGGCCCGCCGTCCGGGAGTCCGGATTCTGGCGGCCGCGCGGGGACGACGTCGAGCTGCTGGTGACCAGCCCCGAGGGGCTCGTGGAGCTCTACGTCGGCAGGGCCCGGACGACGACCAGCTGGGAGCTGACCAGCGACCTCCTCGCCCGGACGCCGGACGCGCCTGCCGTGTCCCGCGCCGTCCGGCTCTACGGCATCGTCGAGGGGGCGCTCATGTACGCCATCGACCGCGCCGACGCGGACGGGCCGCTGCGGCCGACCATGTCCGCCCGCCTGGAACGGCTCCGGTGAGCAGCACCCCGCGACAGGTCGCCGACCGGTACGTCGACGCGGTCTGCGACCTGGACCCGATCGTCGCCACGTCACTGGGCACCCGCCCCGGCGACGACCGGCTGCCCGATCCCAGCCCTGCGGGTCTGGCGGCCGAGGCGCAGCTGACCCGCGACACGCTCGCCGAGCTGGACCGCGTGCTGGCCGCCGACCCCGCGCTGGTGAACGACCCGGTCGAGCGGCGCTGCGCCCGGCTGCTGCGCGAGCGGCTGGGCGCCGAGCTGGCCGCGTACGAGGCCGGCGAGGGGCTGCGGGCGCTGTCCAACCTGTTCAGCCCGGTGCACTCGATCCGTCAGGTCTTCCTGCTCATGCCGGCGTCAGCGGAGGACGACTGGGCAGTGATCGGCCGCCGGATGGCCCGGGTGCCGGAGGCCTACCGCGGGTTCCGCGCCTCGCTGGAGGAGGGCGCCCGGCGCGGCCTGCTCGTCGCGCCGCGCCAGGTCTCGACCGTGGTGGAGCAGCTCGGCGAGTGGCTGGCCGGGCCGTTCTTCGCCCGCTTCGCCGCCGGCGGCCCGGACGCGCTGCGCGCCGAGCTGGACGCCGCCGCGCAGGCCGCCGACGGCGCGGTCGCCGAGGTGCGCGACTTCCTCCGCGACGAGTACCTCCCGCGGACGGAGGGGACGCCGGACGCCGTCGGCCGCGACCGCTACGCACTGGCCGCCCGCCGCTGGACCGGCTCGGACCTGGGCGCGGAGAACGGGCTGGAGGAGGCCTACGCGTGGGGCTGGGCCGAGCACCGGCGGATCCGCGCCGAACAGCAGGCAGCCGCCACCTGCGTGGTGCCCGGGGCGAGCCCGCAGGAGGCCCGGCACTGGCTGCACGAGCACGGCGAGGCGGTGGAGGGTGTCGAGGCGATACGCCTCCGCCTGCAGGAGCTCATGGACGAGACGATCGCGGCGCTGGACGGCGTGCACTTCGACCTCGCCGAGCCGGTGCGCCGGGTGGAGGCGATGATCGCGCCGCCGGGCAGCGCCGCCGCGCCGTACTACACCCGGCCCACCCAGGACTTCTCCCGGCCGGGCCGCACCTGGCTGCCGACGCTGGGCCGCACCCGGTTTCCACTCTGGGACCTGGTGTCCACCTGGTACCACGAGGGCGTTCCGGGCCACCACCTGCAGCTGGCCCAGTGGGCCTACGTCTCCGGGCAGCTGTCGGCCTACCAGACCTCGCTCGGCCAGGTGAGCGCCAACGCCGAGGGGTGGGCGCTGTACGCCGAGCGGCTGATGGACGAGCTCGGCTACTTCACCGACCCCGGCGAGCGGCTGGGCTTCCTCGACGAGCAGCAGCTGCGGGCCATCCGGGTGGTCATCGACATCGGCATGCACCTGCGGCTGCCGGTGCCCGACGACGCCGAGGGCGCCCTGGCCGGACACCGGGGCCGGCCCTGGACACCGGAGCTGGCGCGGGCGTTCCTGGGGGAGCACACCGGGTCCCTGGCGGCCATGCTCGACAGCGAGCTCGTCCGCTACCTCGGGCTGCCGGGGCAGGCGATTGGCTACAAGCTCGGGGAGCGCGCCTGGCTCGAGGGCCGCGCGGCAGCGGAGCGGGCTCGCGGGAACGCCTTCGACCGCAAGGCGTGGCACATGGCCGCGCTGTCGCAGGGCTCGCTCGGCCTCGACGACCTCGCTGTGGAGCTCGCCGTCCTCTGAGCCGAGCGATGTGCGCTGACGGCGGGTTCCGGCCGCGGAACGCGCCGCAGGTGCACACCGCTGTCTTCGGGGCGGTCAGAGGCGGGGCGGGACGGGGTTGACCGGGTCGGTGTCGTAGCCGACCGGGTCCTCCGGGAACGCGGGGTGCGCCTCCAGCAGGGAGGCGAGCAAGGCGTCGACCGCACCGGCCGGTCCGCCGACGTAGGTGCTCATCAGTGTGGGGTCCGTGGCGACGAACCAGGCGCGGTCGGCCGGCCACCACGCGGCCGCGCTCTGCTCCTGCGGCTCGGGGGCGAAGTTCGCCGCGGCCAGGGTGATCGGCCCGCTGCGGAGCAGCAGGTCGCAGGTCGGCAGCGCCAGGTGCGGCCGGCCGGTGGCGGTGTCGTCGCACCAGCCGAACCAGCACTCCTGCGGCGTGGCCGTCCACCCGGCGAGCAGCGTGCCCAGCGCGGCGGCCACGTGGGCGGGGAGATGGCCCTCGGCGGGGCTGTCGTTCCAGAGTCCGGGCTGGTCATCCTCGCCGACGTACTCCCACGAGCCGGTGATCGCCGGCCACTGCATGAGCCGGTGCGCCGTGGTGCCGTTGTGTGCTGCGACCTCGTCCCAGCGGACGTCGACGTCCTCGTCGCCGGCGTAGCGCACGGCCGGGTGCAGGACGCGGGCGTAGGCGGCGAAGACGGGAGGCACGAGGGAGGCGACGGAGCGGTCGTGCCGCAGCGCGGCCGCGGCCCAGGCGCCGGGGGAGACCTCGTCCTCGGCTGGGGCCTGGCTCCCGGGGGAGGCGTCGTCCTCGACGGGCGGCCGTCGGACACCAGGCGACCCTCCCCAGGGAACGGACAACCCCCGGGCTGCTCCGTGGCGCTGGACCCCGCCGGAGCGGGGGAGCTGCACGCGGGCCGACTGGACAAGTGTCGGCGGCCCGGGGGTCGGGTGACTGTCCGGTTCTCGCTCGCCGCCGTACGACGGACGGGCGATCAAGCCGTCGTTCGGATTCCACTCCGAACGGGCGGCCCATCTGGACGGCGGCTAGCGGACAGCCACCTCACGAGTCCTGTAGCTAAGCAAAGTTACGGACCACCTCCTCTCTCGTGTACGTCGACGGTACGTCGGCTCCGGAGGGTGGTGCAACGAGGATTTTCAGCTCTCCGCGGAACGCCGTTGGTAGACGTCGGGGATGCCGTCGGCGTCCGCGTCGACTCGTTCCTCCGCGGCGATCCGCCGGTAGCGGCGGTTGCGCCCCCGGAGCACCACGGTGGCCAGCAGCGCGGCCAGGAGCGTGCCGGTGAGGATGCCGACCTTGGCATGGTCGTAGGTCTTCGTGCCCAGGCCGAAGGCCAGCTCGGTGATCAGCAACGACACGGTGAAGCCGATGCCGCCCAGCAGCGACAGGCCGAGGACGTCGGGCCAGCCGAGGTGCCGGTCGAGCTCCGCCCAGGTGAAGCGGGACACCAGCCAGGTGGCTCCGGTGATCCCGATCGCCTTGCCCAGGACCAGACCGACGGTGATGCCGACGGCGACGCTGTCGGTGACCGACTGCGTGAGCCCGGAGAGCCCGCCCACGGCGACACCGGCGGAGAAGAAGGCGAACACCGGCACGGCGATGCCGGCCGAGATCGGCCGGAACCGGTGCTCGAGGTGCTCGGCGAGGCCCGGCCCGGCGTCCGGGCCCCCCGCCGCGTCGCTGCGCACCACCGGCACGGTGAAGGCCAGCAGCACCCCGGCCACCGTGGCGTGCACCCCGGACTCGTGCACGAGCACCCAGGTGACGGTCGCCAGGGGGAGCAACAGCCACCAGGAGCGGATCCGCCGCTGCACGAGGAGGCCGAAGACTGCCAGCGGGATCAGCGACAGCAGCAGGGAGCCGACGGAGAAGTCGTCGGTGTAGAAGACCGCGATCACCACGATCGCCAGCAGGTCGTCGACGACGGCGAGGGTGAGCAGGAAGGTGCGCAGCGCCGCGGGCAGGTGGGTGCTGATCACCGCGAGGACGGCGAGGGCGAAGGCGATGTCGGTGGCCGAGGGGATGGCCCAGCCGCGCAGGGCGTCGTCGTCGCGGCCCAGGTTGAGCACCGCGAACAGCAGCGCGGGCACGGCCATGCCACCCACGGCGGCAGCGATCGGCAGCGCCGCGCGCCGGGGTTCACGTAGATCACCGGCGACGAACTCGCGCTTGAGCTCCAGGCCGGCGACGAAGAAGAAGACCGCCAGCAGGCCGTCGGCCGCCCAGGTGCCGAGGGTCAGGTCCAGGTGCAGCGCTTCGGGCCCCACCCGGGTGTCCCGCAGCGCCTCGTAGGCCCCGCCCCACGGGGAGTTGGCCCACAGCAGCGCGACGGCGGCCGCGGCCAGCAGCAGGGCTCCGCCCACGGTCTCCTTGCGGAGGATCTCGGCGATCCGCCTGGTCTCGGCCCAGGAACCACGGCCGAGGAGGGGGGCGCGGGTGGAGGGGCTCACGGGGCGGCTCCTGGCAGGGTCGTTGACGGAGGACCTGCCGACCAGACTTCCCGGCGCACCTGTCCGGGGATGCTACCGGCGACCGGCCGCACGCACCGTCCGACAAGGCACTGCTCCGTACAGTGGGCGCCGTGACCCACCCCTCCGCACCGCCCGGGAACCGCCGGTGAGGCTGGCCGAGCTGGCCGGGCGCCGGGTCGGCGTCTGGGGGCACGGACGAGAGGGGCGCGCCGCGGTGCGCGCCGCGCTGACCGCCGGCGCGGCAGGGGTCGTGGTCGTCGACGCCGTCCCCCCGGCGGACCTGCCGCCGGGCGTGCAGGCCGGCACGGACGTCGCCGAGCTGGCCGAGTGCGACGTGGTGTTCCGCTCGCCCGGCATCAGCCCCTACCGCGAGGACGCCCGCGCGCTGGCGGCCCGGACCGCGCTGACCTCCGGCACCGGCGTGGCGCTGGCCGAGTTCGCCGCCCGCGACGTCCCCACGCTGTGCGTCACCGGCACCAAGGGCAAGAGCACGACCAGCGCGCTGGCCGCCGCGGTGCTCGTTGCCGCCGGCCGCCCCGCGGTGCACGCCGGCAACATCGGCACCCCGCTGCTCGACGTCCTGCTGGACGGCGTCGTCGCCGAGGGGACGTCGCTGGTCGTGGAGGTCTCCAGCTACCAGGCGGCCGCGGTCGAGGGCTGGTCCGGGTGGGGCGCGGTGACCTCGCTGGCCCCCGAGCACTTGGACTGGCACGGCGACGTCGCGACCTACTACCGCGACAAGCTGCACGTCTTCGCCGGCTGCGGGCCCGGCTCGGTGGTCATCGGCGCGCAGGCCCGGCCGATCGCCGAGCAGCACCTCGACCCGGCGGTGCTGGTCGACCCGGCCGACGTCGTCCCGGAGGCGCGGCTGGCAGGCTTCCGGCCCGAGCGCCTCGCCGGCGTGCACAACCTCGCCAACGTGCACGTCGCGCTGGCCGCCGGCGTCCGGATGGGCGTGGACCTCGACCGGCACGCCGACGCCGTCTGCGCCGCCGTCGCCGATTTCCGGGCCCTGCCGCACCGGCTGTCCCCCGTGGCCACGCGCAACGGCGTCACGTTCGTCGACGACGCGCTGAGCACCACCCCGGTGTCGGTGTGCGCCGCCATCGACGCCTTCGCCGAACGGCAGGTCACGCTGATCGCCGGCGGACAGGACCGCGGGCTGGACTACACCGACCTGGCCGCGGCGGTCGTCGCCCGCGGCGGGACCGTGCAGGTGCTGACGGTCCCGGACACCGGTGCCCGGTTCGCCGCCGACATCCGCGCCGCCGCGGCCGCCGCCGGCGTCGACGCGCCGGTGACCGAGACCGACTCCCTGGCCGACGCCGTGGCCCGGGCGCTCGCGGGAGCGCGCCCGGGCGGGCTCGTCCTGCTCTCCCCGGGCGCCCCCAGCTACAACCGCTTCCGCAACTACGAGGAGTTGGCACGGACCTATGAGCAGATCCTCGTCGACGCCGGAGCCCAGCGTGTCTGACGCCTTCGTCGTCGCCGGCCGCTCGCTCGACCTGTCCACCGGCGAGGCGGCCTTCAGCTACCGGCTGGCCGGTGACGAGTTCACCGAGCGGCTCACCCTCGACCCGCAGTGGCTCCGCGAGGTCGACCCCGCCCGCCTCGACCCCGCCCGCCTCGACGCCGCGCTCGACCTCGTGCACCTGGTCATGGGCACCAGCTACTACAAGCTGCGCGCGCCGGGCCGGGTGGTGGTGCAGCGGCCGGTCACCAAGGCGCAGGCCGCCGTCGCCGAGGCCGCCTACACGCACGGGCTGGGCGAGTTCGCCGCGGTCAACCGGCTGCCGGTGCCGCACGAGGTCGCCTTCGACCTGGAGCTGACCGACGACCTCCCCGTACCGGCGGACGCCGGCGGTCGCGAGGCGCTGCTCCCGGTCGGCGGCGGCAAGGACTCCGCGCTGGCGCTGGTCGTCGTCACCCCCGCGACCGCGCTGGCGGTCAACCCGACCGGCGCCCAGCGCGACGTCGCCCGCGCCGCGGGTGTCCCGCTGATCGGCGTCCGCCGCCGGCTGGACCCGTTGCTGGGTGAGCGCACCCGGGCGGGTGGGCTGAACGGCCACGTGCCAGTCACCGCGATCAACTCGGCCATCTCCACGCTGGTCGCCGTGCTCGGCGGGTTCGACCCGGTGGTCTTCGCCAACGAGCGTTCCGCCGACGAGGAGACGCTGACGGTCAACGGCGCGCGGGTGAACCACCAGTACTCGAAGTCCTACGAGTTCGAGCGGCTGTTCGCCGCCGCCGCGGCGGAGGTCGGCGTCGGCTACTTCAGCCTGACCCGGCAGCTATCGGAGCTGGCGACGGTGGCCGCGGTCGCGGAGCTGCCGGCCCTGCGCGGGGAGATCCTCAGCTGCAACCGCAGCTACACGCAGGCGCACATGGGCGGCGAGGCCACCCAGCGCTGGTGCCTGCACTGCGACAAGTGCCTGTTCACCTACCTCTGCTTCGCGGTGTTCCTGACCCTCGACGAGGCGCTGGCCATGTTCGGCGGCGACCCGCTGGCCGACGTCTCCCTCGCCGACGGCTTCCGCCGGCTGTGGGCCACGGAGAAGCCGTTCGACTGCGTGGGGGAACGGGCCGAGAGCGCCGCCGCGATGGCCCACCTCGCGCAGAGCACCGCCTGGGGCGACCACGCCGTCGTCTTGGCGCTGGGGGAGGAGGCGGCCTCGTTCGCCGCTGTCACCGGCGCCACCGTCGAGGGCTTCCTGCCGCCCCGCGGCGAGCACTCGGTGCCCGACCGGTACCTGGCCTCGCTGCAGCGGGTGCTCGCGGAGGCCCGTCCGCCGGTGCCGTGAGCGGCGCTCTCGGGGCGATCGAGCGCGCGCTGCTGCGCCCCGGCGCGCGCGACGTCACCGGACTGGCCGCCGCCGTCCCCGGGCAGTTCGCCCGGCTGGCCGGGGAACTCGCCGCCGCCGGGCGTGCCCGCAGCCGGGTCGGCCTGGTCACCGGCGTGCACATCGCGTGGGCGCCCACACCGGCGGCCGAGACCGACGGGCCGGTCGGCGTCGCCGTCCTGGCCGCCGCGCTGGCCGCGGTGGGCGCCGAGCCGGTCGTGCTCACCGACGACCCGTGCGCGCACGTCACCGCCGCCTGCCTGGAGGTCCTCGGCCGCGGCCGGCTGGAGGTGCTGCCCGTCTCCACCAAGGCCGACGAGGTGCGCGAACGGGTGGCAGCGCTCGGCCTGTCGCACCTCGTCGCGGTCGAGCGGCTGGGCCCGGGCGCGGACGGGCGGGTGCGGACCATGCGCGGCGTCGACGTCACTGGCTCCACCGCACCGCTGCACGCGGCGTTCACGATGCCCGGCCTGGTCACCGGGGCGGTCGGCGACGGCGGCAACGAGATCGGCATGGGCAACGTGCCGGCCGCCGTCGTCGCGGCCTGCATCGCGCAGGGGGACCGGATCGCCTGCCGGGTGCCCGTGGACGCCCTCGTCGTCGCCGGCACCTCCAACTGGGGCTGCGCCGGGCTGGTCGCCGGTCTCGCGCAGTCGGTCCCCGGTTCCCGCGACGCCCTCGCCGCGCTGCTGGATCCGGAGGTCGACGCGCAGGTGCTCGCGGCGGCCACCGCGGCCGGCGCGATCGACGGTGTCACCGGTCGGCCGGGGGCCACGGTGGACGGCGTCCTGGGAGCCGGCTACGCCGACCTGCTCATCGGCCTGCGCGCCCTGGCTCGGGCGTAGGGCATGCCTGACGGACCTCCAGCCTTGGCAGCACCGCCCAGGCGGCGCTCCACTGCGTTCGAGTGGCCGTTGGATACAAACCCGGTATCCGACGGCCACTCGGCCTTGCGGAGCATCCACCTGTGCGGCGCTTCCGTCGGCATGGGCCCGTCAGACACGCCCTAGGCTCGACCGCGTGCCGCACCCGCACTCGCCCCAGGACGCCCTGCCGTCGGGGAGCCAGCCGCTGGCCCAGCGCTTGCGCGCCCGCGGCCTGCGGCTGACCAGTCAGCGCCAGCGGGTGCTCGGGGCGGTCACCGCGCTCGAGCACGCCACTCCCGAGGAGATCGCCACCCGGCTGCGCGAGGAGGCCGGCCCGGACGGCGCGGCGCCGGACACCTCGACGGTCTACCGCAACCTCGAGCTGCTCGAGCGGCTCGGGCTGGTGTGGCACACCCACCTGGGCAAGGGCGCGCCGGTCTACCACGCGGCCGAGCACCCGCACCTGCACGTGGTGTGCGCCAGCTGCGGAGCGATCTCCTCGGCCGATCCCGCGCTGCTCGACGGGGCCGCGGAACGTCTGGCGACCGACCTCGGTTTCTCACTGGACGTGGGGCACGTCGCGCTGTCGGGGACGTGCCGCGCCTGCCGTGACCGAGCCGGATCGGAGTCCTGATGTCCACCCCCAGCCCGCTGCTCTCGCGCCCCGGGGCCGTCCCGGTGGAGGACGGGTCCGTCCCGGCGCACTACGGCAGCCCCCTGCGCGAGCAGCGCGAGCTCGCCGAGGGCGCCGGCCTGGTCGACCGCAGCGACCGCGAGGTGCTCGTCGTCCTCGGTGCCGACCGGCTGACCTGGCTGCACAGCTTGCTCACCCAGAACCTCGAGCGGCTCGGCGACGGCACCGGCGCGGAGGCCCTCGAGCTGTCTCCGAACGGGCACGTCGAGCACCACCTAGTCCTCGCCGAGCTGGCCAGCACCACCTGGGTCGACGTCGAGCCGGGCACCGGCGCGGCGCTGCAGAGCTACCTGGAGCGGATGCGGTTCATGCTCCGCGTCGAGCCGGCGCTGGTCACCGACGCGTGGGCGCTACTCTCGCTGGTCGGCCCCCGGGGCGACGCTGTGCTCGCCGCCACCGGCCGGCCCGTCCCCGCAGAGCCGTACGCGGTGCTCGCCCTGGACGGCGGCGGGTGGGTGCGCCGGATGCCCCCGCTCGGGGACGGCGCCCCCGTCGTCGACCTGCTACTGCCGCGCGGCGAGCTGGCCGCCTCCGCCGACGCGCTGCTCGCCGCTGGTGCCGCGCCCGCGGGGGTGGACGCCTACGAGGCGCTGCGGGTCGAGGCCCGCCGCCCGCGCCTGGGCGTCGACACCGACCACCGGACCATCCCCAACGAGACCCGCTGGCTGACCAGCGCCGTCCACCTCGCGAAGGGCTGCTACCGCGGCCAGGAGACCGTGGCCCGGGTGCACAACCTCGGCCGCCCGCCGCGGCGGCTGGTGCTGTTGCACCTGGACGGGCTGGCCGAGCAGCTGCCGGAAGCCGGGACGCCAGTGCGGTCGGGCACCCGCGATGTCGGCCGGGTCGGCTCCGTGGTCCGGCACCACGAGCTCGGCGTGGTGGCCCTGGCCCTGGTCAAGCAGTCGGTCGCGATGGACGCCGAGCTCACCGTGGCCGGCGCGCGCGCCGCGATCGACCCCGACGACGCCCCGGCCGCCCTCGACGACACGGTCGCTGCGGCGCGGGAACGGGTCCACGCCGTGCGGTCTGGGACCATCCCCCGGTGACCGCCCGACCCTCCGGAGAGGCCCGCCCGTGACCCCCGAACCGACCCGCGCCGGCGGCGCCGCCGTCGACGCGCTGCTCGACCCCGGCTTCCTCGAGGACGGGGTGCAGCGGCCAATGGCCGACATCCGGCGCCTGCGTCGCCAGGCCGAGCAGGAGGAGGTCAACCTCTCCTACACCCGGCGGCTGCTGCAGGGCCGGCTGGACATCGTGCGACGCGAGCTGCAGCGCCGCGCCGAGCACGACGGCCGTTCGCTGGTCGACCTGCTGCCGGAGATCCTCGCCGAGAAGGGCCGCGGCCCGGCCCACGGCCTGGGCCGGCACCAGACCGTCCAGCCGGCCGCGCCCGAGGAGTACGAGACCTGGGTCCACTCGCTGACCCGCGGCGTCGACCTGTCGGCGGTCCCCGAGCTGTCCGACGCCGAGCTGGAGCAGGCCGCCCGCGCGCTGGCCGCGGCCGAGGGGTCGCTGTCCGAGCGGCGCCGTGGCGTGCAGCAGGTCATGGACGGGCTGGCCGCCGAGCTCGGCCGCCGGTACCGCAACGGCGAGGCCGACGTCACCGCGCTGCTCGCCGACGAGGGCCGGCACTGAACGTCGTCCCCGCCTGGCCGGACAGCCCGGTGCTGGTCGAGGTCTGGCGCTCGGGCTTCCTCGAGTCGGTGCACCGTGGCTCGCTGGTCGTCGTCGGCCCCGACGGCAGGGTGCGGTACGCGGCGGGGGACGTCGAGCGGCCGGTGCTGCCGCGGTCGGCGAACAAGCCGGTGCAGGCCACCGCACTGCTGGCCGCCGGGTGGACGCCGCGCTCGGGGGAGGAGCTGGCGATCGGCGCCGGGTCGCACTCCGGCGAGGACGGCCACCGCGAGGTGGTGGCGGGCATGCTCGCCGCCGCGGGCCTCTCGCCCGACGACCTGCGCTGCCCACCCGCGCTGCCCGCGCACGAGCTGACCCGTGCCGCCTGGCTGGGGGTCGGCCGGGCGCCCGAGCGGCTGGCGATGAACTGCTCGGGCAAGCACGCGGCGATGCTGTCGGCCTGCCTCGCCGCGGGCTGGCCCACCGAGGGCTACCTCGACCGGGCGCACCCGCTGCAGCAGGCGATCGAGGCCCGGCTCGGCGAGGCCGCGGGCACGCCGGTGACGATGGTCGTCGTCGACGGCTGCGGTGCCCCGCAGCACGCGCTGCCGCTGGCCGGCCTGGCCCGGGCCGTGTCCTCGCTGGTCGAGGCCGCGGCCGGCACGTACGACCGGGCGGTCGCCGACGCGATGCGCGCGCACCCGTGGTGGGTCGCGGGCACCGGACGCGAGGACACCGACCTGATGCGCGCTGTCAACGGCCTGCTGGTGAAAGGCGGGGCCGACGGCGTGCACGTCGCGGCCCTGCCCGGCCGCGGCGCGGTCGCGGTGAAGCTGGA
>JALYNA010000068.1 GCA_030773455.1 Actinomycetota bacterium | reverse complement strand
GCGGAAGAAGCGGGCGAACAGCTGCGCCTGCTCCCCGGCGGGGATCCCGATGCCGGTGTCGCTGACCGCCAGCCGGGCCACCGGCTCGGCGCCGTCCTGCGGGGCGTCGACGACCGTGCCGTCCGGCGTGCGCCAGGCCGCCCGCAGCGCCAGGATGACCCGGCCGCCGGCCGGGGTGAATTTGACCGCGTTGGAGACCAGGTTGTCGCAGGCCTGCCCGAGCCGGACGGCGTCGCCGTGCACCACGAGGCCTCCGCCGGGCAGGTCGACCGCGACCTCGACGCCGGTCGCGCCGGCGGTCACCCGGACGGTCTCCTCCGCGGCCCGGACGACGGCGGCCAGGTCGACGTCCCCGGGCTGCAGGCTGAACCGGCCGGCGTCCACCTGCGCGGTGAACAGCAGGTCGCCGACCAGGCGCAGCAGCCGCTCGGCGTTGCGCTCCACGGTGTCCAGGTGCCGGCGTTGCTCGCCGCTGAGCTCCGGGTCGTCGAGGACGAGCTCCAGGTAGCCCAGGATCGAGGTCAGCGGGGTGCGCAGCTCGTGGCTGATCAGGCTGACGAACTGGTCCTTCATGCGCTCGGTCGCCCGGGTCTCGGTCATGTCGGTGCCGACGAAGTTCCAGCCGGCGTGTACGCCGCGGTCGTCGGTGCGCGGGGTCACCGCCACCGAGACGGTGAGCTCTTCGCCGTCCGCGGCGACGTAGGTCCAGTCCCGGACGTCGCTGCCGTGCTCCTGTGCGGTCCCCACCAGGGCGGCCAGGCCGCCGCCGCCTCCTCGAGCTCCTCGGGCAGGTGGAACGCGGTGATCGACCGGCGGCGGACCACCTCGGCGCGCGGCAGGCGCAGCATCCGCTCGGCGCCGGGGTTCCAGACCCGGATGACGCCGTCGACGTCGGTGCCGATGATCGACTGCTCGGTCACCGCGTCGATCACGCTGGTCATCGTCTGCGCCCGGCCGCCAGCTTGCGGGTGGCGACCTCCAGTTCGTCGTCCCGGTGCTGCATCTGGGCGCGCAGTGCGGCGTTCTCCGCGCGCAGCCGGGCCAGTTCCTCGTCCAGCGCAGGGCCCAGGACGGTCACGGCGTGGCTCCGCTGGTCAGCTCGCGCACCCGGGGGACCAGGCCGGCGACGGAGAAGGGCTTGGCCAGGTAGGCGGCGGCACCGGCGGCGAGGCCGCGGGCGACGTCGTCGGGGGAGGCGCCGGCCGACAGCAGCAGCACCGGCACGCCGGCGGTGACCGGGTCCGCGCGCAGCGCGGCGCAGACCTCCAGCCCGGTGGCGCCGGGCATGGACACGTCCAGGACGGCGAGGTCGGGCGGGTCGGTGCGAGCCGCCGCCAGGGCTCGCTTCCCGTCGGGGACCTCGGTGGCGACCGTGCAGCCGGCGCGGCACACGGCCAGGCCCACCAGCGCCCGGATGTCGTCCTCGTCGTCGGCGACCAGGACGCGCGGCGCTGCGGTCGGCACGGTCGGGGTTCCCTCGCTCGGGCGGTGTCGTCCCGGAGGGGTTCGGCGTCCGGCCTCCCGTGCTGCAGCCCGACCGCCGCGGCCTCACCCCATCAGGGGTACCGGCCGCGGACAGCAGCGCGCCTCACCGGGGGACCCGGCGGGGCGCGGTACTGCGGTACTGCGGCGGGGCGGTGTCAGCTGGTGCTCGTCTGGGACTGCACCGTCTGCCGGGACTGCTGGGCCTGGCCCTGCACGTCCTGCGCGGCGGACTGGCCCTCCTGCTTGACGGTCTGGGCGGCGTCCTGCGCGGTGGACCTGACCTCCTGCGCCGCCTGCTGGGCGGCGGGCTGGAGCTCCTCGCGGATCTCCTGCGCGGCCTGCTTGGCCGGCTGGAGCAGCGTGTCCTTGTTCTCCCGGATCGCCGTCTCGGCCTGCTGGGCCAGCTGGCGCTCCCGCTCCGAGGCCGGCATGAGGCTGGAGACCAGCCAGCCGACACCGAAGGCGATCAGGCCTGCGGCCAGCGGGTTGCCCTGGGTCTGGCGGACGATGGTGTCCGGGGCCTGCTGCACCGCGTGCGCGGCCTGCTGGGCGGCGTCCTGCACCGTCTCGGCGGCGCCGTGCGCCTTGTCCTGGACGGTGCCCGTGGCTGAGGAGGCCCGGTCCTGCACCGTGACCGCGGCGGCCTGCGCGCGGTACTCGGCCTGCGCCCGGGTGTCGTGGGCGCTGCCCATCACCCGGTCCCGGGCGCGGGAGAAGCGGCCCTTGGCCGCGCTGACCCGCCGGTCCATCACCCGCGAGGGGTTGACCTTCTCGTTGAGGGCATCGACGTCGTAGCTCAGCTCGCGCTGGGTCTCCTCGATCTGCCGGCGGATCGCTTCGGGGTCGTTGCTCGTGGTCATCTTCGGTACTCCAGTGTCTGAGGGGGCTGGGAGCCGCGGGTCAGTGGGGCTTCAGTGCGCCGGGGACGTCGGAGAGGGTGTCCACGGTGCGCTCGGGCTTGGGGTTCACCTGCTGCAGCTTCTTCTTGCCCATGGAGAAGGCGACCGCGCCGACGATGCCCCAGAGGACCGCGACGATGAGCGCGGCCAGGCCGGCGTCCATGACGTTCTCCAGCGCCCACCACAGGGCGTGGGAGAGGAAGAGCACCGTCAGGAAACCGGCGAGCCCGGCGGCGGCCATCATGCCCGCGCCCTTGCCGGCCTTCTTGGCCTCGGCCTGGACCTCGGCCTTGGCGAGGGCGACCTCCTGCCGCATCAGCGTGGAGAGGTCCTTGGCCAGCTCGCCGAACAGCTGTCCGACCGAGGTGCCCTCGACGGCGGGGCGGCCCTCAGCGGTCGTGGGCGTGCCCATGGTGCCGCTGTGCGCGCCGTACTGGTCGGGCGGAACGGCGTAGTCGGCCTGCGCGTACGGGTCCTGGCCCTGGGTGGCGCCGGCCGGCGTCGCGCCGGAGTAGGGAGTGCTCATCGGTGTCAGACCCCCTGGCCGGGACGGCGGGTCGGGTCGTCCCAGCCGGCCGGGGTGGTCGGCGGGACGGCGGCGCCCGCGGGCGGAACCGTGCCGTACGGCGGCGGCGGGACCGGCGTGCCGGTGCCTGCCGTGCCGCTGTGGCCGGTCGTCGTCTCGTAGCTGGTCGTCGTCTCGGTGTAGCCGGAGTAGGCCGGCGCCGGCTCGACGTAGTTCGTCTGCGGGTAGGCGGTGCGGTACTGCTGCCCGCCCGTGGTCGACGAGCCGTCGCTGTGCGCGGCCTTCACCCCGCTGGTGAGCCGGCCGGCGAGGACGCCGGCGAGCGCGGCGCCCAGCAGGAAGGTGCCCGGCTTGCGGCGGGCGAAGTAGCGGACCTCGTCGAGCAGGTCGGCCGGCTCGCGGTTCTGCAGCCAGCGGGCGAACTCCTCGACCTTGTCGGTGGCCTGCTCCACGAGGTCACGGGCGGGGCCGGGTGCCGGCTGGTTGCCCTGGACCATGCCGCGCAGCTGCGAGGCCAGGCCCTGCAGGCCCTCGGCGGCCTTCTGCTGCTGGCCGACCGCCTGCTGGCGCAGCTGGCTGCGGCCCTGCTGGAGGAGGTCCTGCGCCTGCTGCTTGGTCTCGTGGGCGACCCCCTTGGCCTGGTCGGCGGCGGTCGAGGCGACCTGGCTGCCGGCCTGGGCGGCGGTCGAGCCCACGTTGCGGGCCTCGTCCTTGGCGACGTCACCCGTCGACGGCGAGGTCGTCCGGGTGGTCGCGGTGGGGCTGGTGGCACCCGTGCCGGGGGAGGGTGGCGGGAACGGGGTGTCGATGGAGTTGGTCATCGTGCCTCCTCGGCAGACGTCGTGGTCGGACGGGGCGGTACCCATGAAACGATCACCCACACATGCCGCACCGACGGCCGTACCGCGCGGATCTGCGCGTATGCG
>JALYNA010000067.1 GCA_030773455.1 Actinomycetota bacterium | reverse complement strand
GCGGCGCACCCCTCCCCGGGTGCGCCGCCGTCGGCGTTCCCGGCACGGGACGACGGGAGGGGGGCAAGCGGGTGCGGGGATCGGCAGTCCCGGGCCCGGCACCTGCCGATCGACGCCCTCTCCGCAGCCGCCCGCGCGGGAGTAGGGCCGATCGGCCCTGTCTGGAGCGTCCCTGTCGCCATACGGTCTGCGACCATCCGCCGCAGGGCGCGCACATCCGGAGGAGCGCCATGAGAACCGCTTACAAGACGCTGTCCTGGCTCATCGCGGCCGAGGTCGTGGTCCAGGCAGCCGCGATGGTTTATGCGATCTCGGGGCTCTTCATCTGGGTGGACCGCGACGGCGGCGTCCTGGACAAGGCCGCCATCGAGGGCGAGGAGACCTTCCCCGAGATCGTGGGGTTCATCCTGCACGGCATCAACGGGATGGTGGTGATCCCCGCTCTCGCGCTGCTCCTGCTGATCGTGTCGCTCTTTGCGAAGATCCCGGGCGGGGTCATGTGGGCCGGGCTCGTGCTGCTCGCCGTCGTCGTCCAGGTGACGCTGGGGATGTTCGGGCACGAGCTCGCCCTCGCCGGCCTGCTGCACGGGGTGAACGCGCTGGTGCTCTTCACGACCGCCCTTTACGCCGGGTGGCGGGTGCGCAGGCAGCCGCTCCGGAGCCGGGCCGAGGGCACCGCCGAGGCCGCGCGCGTCTGACCGGCGGCCGGCCTCGGCGAGCCGGCGGTGGTCTCCGGTGAACGGGCGCATCCGGGCTCTCACCGCCTCCGCGGTGGCCGCCGTCGTCGTCCTGCCCCTGGGCTGGCTCTGGTTCGACAGCCTCGTGCCGGAGACCCACTCGGCCATGCAGATGGGGCAGGTCGACCTCGGCGGCGGCGTGGGGTCGCACGTGCCCGGTCACGACGGGCACGGGATCGACATCAGCACGCTGAAGGCCCCCGACGGCCCACCGGACGTGCAGGTCGCCCTCACGGCGCGCGCGGAGCAGTTCCGGCTCGCCACCGGACAGCACGTCGACGGCTTCACGCTCAACGGCTCGTCCCCGGGCCCCACGGTGCGCGCGGTCGAGGGTGACCTCGTCGAGGTGCGACTCACCAACGACGACGTCGCCGACGGCGTCACCCTGCACTGGCACGGCATGGACGTCCCCAACGCCATGGACGGCGTCGCTGGCGTGACCCAGAACGCGGTCGGTCCCGGGGAGACCTTCACCTACCGTTTCGTCGCCGAGGACGCCGGAACCTACTGGTACCACTCGCACCAGCTCTCGCACGAACAGGTGCGCCGCGGGCTCCTCGGCGCCGTGGCCGTCGAGCCGTCCGGCGGGGTGCCGGAGGCCACGGACCTCACGGCCCTGGTGCACACCTACGGCGGCGACCGGACCGTGAACGGCCATGCCGGCGAGATCCGGATGCCGGCCGAACCAGGCAGCACGGTGCGGGTGCGGGTCATCAACAGCGACAACGGCCCGATGTCGGTCTGGGTCAGTGGAGCGGAGTTCCGCGTCGCAGCCGTCGACGGCACGGAGGTCAACCGCCCCGCTGCCCTACGGGACGTCGCCGTGCTTCTGACCGCCGGCGGCCGGGCCGATCTGGTGGCCGTCGTACCACCCGGCGGCTTCCGGGTGGAGCTGAGCGGGGCCGCGGTCCTCGTGGGCGACGCTTCCGGGCTGCCACCGGACCGGCCCCCGCGGAGCTCCGTCGACCTCCTCTCGTACGGAGAGCCCACCGAGCTGGGCTTCGACCCGCAGCAGCCCGATCGACGCTTCCAGTACGTCATGGACCGCCGCCCGGGTTTCCTCGACGGCCGGCCCGGGCTGTGGTGGACGGTCAACGGGGAGCTGTGGCCGGACGTGCCGATGTACACGGTGTCCGAAGGGGACACGGTCGTGATGCGGATACGCAACGACAGCGGCGAGGTGCACCCCATGCACCTGCACGGCCACCACGCTGTCGTCCTCAGTCGCAACGGTGTGCCGGCCAGCGGCAGCCCGTGGTGGACGGACTCCCTCAACGTGCGCGACGGCGAGACGTACGAGATCGCCTTCGTGGCCGACAACCCCGGCATCTGGATGGACCACTGCCACAACCTCCCGCACGCCGCGGACGGTTTGGTGGCTCACCTGATGTACGCCGGCTACACCATCCCCTACGTCATGGGCGGGGACGAGCACAACGAGCCGGAGTGACCCTGTGCGGCGTGGTGGATCGACGGCCCTGGAGACGACTCAGCGGCTCCGTCCCGGGGACGGGGCCGCTGGAGGAAGCTGAGCCGCCTGTCGGAATCGAACCGACGACCTTCTCATTACGAGTCAGCTTAGTGGCGTAATAGGGGGTAGCTCGCAGTCCTAACGGTGCAGGTCAGAGGCGACCGAGGGTCCGTGGAGTCCGTCCGTTTCTCGGTGCGACCACGCAGTGTGCGACCACATTGCGACCACATCTGCCCCGGCGGCGACCACCCGCGGCCCGGTCCGGTCACCCCTCGTCGCGGCCTTCACAGAAAGCGCGGTCTATCGCGTCAGCCACGAGGTCGCCGATGACACCAGACTCATGAGCATGTTCGGCGGCACCCCGCCACGGTTCCTCGGCCGGCAGCCCGTCGGGCGTAGCCGCCCACAAGACACCG
>JALYNA010000066.1 GCA_030773455.1 Actinomycetota bacterium | reverse complement strand
AGGCCCCAGCGTCAGACTGAGCTACGGGATCGTGTTCCAAGGAGAAGACCGACGTCGGCGGGCGACCCGACCACATTTTCGCGCCTGCCAGGCGTCCCCGAACAGGGATAGAAGGACTGAGCTGAGCCCCACCCGTCCCGCGGCGGGGGAGCCTCCGGCCCCCCGCTCCGCGGAACCTGCTCCGCGGAGTGCCCTGCCCGTCCGTCCTCGGGGAACCCTCCGGGCCCCCGCTCGGACGGACCTCCGGTGGACTGCCGTCCCCGGCTCGAGTGCTGGGCGGGTCGGAGTGATCAGCACGGGTCGGGGCGGGGTGTCGATCGGCGGTGAGACCCCGCTGCAGCGGAGGTCACCCAGCCGGCCGCGGGGGCGGCGGACGCTCAGGTACGCTGAACGGGTTGCCCGGCGAGGGAGACGGCCCGTCCGTACTCCGTGATCGACGTGCGTGTGCCCGTGGGGTGTGCCGCGCCGTGTGCCGGCTCCAGACCTGATCCACCTCCCGAGGAGCACACCACCGTGGCTGACTTCCGCCTCGTCGCCGAGGCCCGCACCGAGTTCGGCAAGGGCAGCGCCCGCCGCACCCGCCGGGCCGGCCGCATCCCCGCCGTCCTCTACGGGCACGGCCAGGACGTCGTCCACCTGTCCCTGCCGGCCCGGGAGTTCGCCGCGGCGCTGCGCAACGGCGGCACCAACGCCCTGCTCACCGTCGTCCTCGACGGCAACGAGCAGCTGGCCCTCACCAAGTCCGTGCAGCGCGACCCGCTGACCCGCGTCCATGAGCACGTCGACCTGCTGCTCGTGCGCCGCGGTGAGAAGACCACCGTCGACGTGCCGATCGTCGTCGTGGGTGAGCCGGGCGTCGACGCCATCCCGAACCACCAGCTGAACACCGTCTCGATCGAGGCCGACGCCACCAACCTGCCCGACACCATCGAGGTCGACGTGACCGGCCGGACCGCCGGTCAGGGCATCACCGCCGCCGACCTCGTGCTGCCGAGCGGCGCGACGCTGATCACCGACCCGGAGGCCCTGGTCATCGGCTTCCTGGGTGCGCCCTCCGCCGAGGCCCTCGAGGCGGAGCTCGCCGAGGCCGAGGCCGAGGCCGGCATCGAGCGCGAGGACTCCGCGCCGGCCGAGGAGGGCGTGGGCGAGGGCGACGTCGTGGGCGAGCCCGTGGACCAGGGCAGCGGCGAGTCCATGGAGTCCGCCGAGAAGGGCTGAGTTCCCTGAGCGAGACCACCGCCCGCAGGGGCGCCGGTGATGCCGGCGCCCCTGCGGCCGTGTCCGAGGGGCCCTTCCTCGTCGTGGGGCTGGGCAACCCCGGCCCCACCTACGCCGGCAACCGGCACAACGTCGGCGCGATGGTGCTCGACGAGCTGGCATCCCGCGCCGGCGTCCGGCTCTCCCCGGGCAAGGGCGCCCGTGCCCGGGCGCTGTCCGGCGAGGGCCGCCTGGCCGGCCGCCGCGTGGTGCTGGCCCGGCCCACCACCTACATAAACGAGTCCGGCGGCCCGGTCCGCGGCCTGCTGGACTACCACCACCTCCCGGCCACCGACCTCGTGGTGCTGCACGACGAGCTCGACATCCCCTTCGCCGGCGTGCGGCTCAAGCGCGGCGGCGGCGAGGGCGGGCACAACGGGCTGCGGTCGATCTCCCGCGCCACCGGGACGAAGGACTACCTGCGGGTGCGGGTCGGCATCGGCCGCCCGCCGGGCCGCCAGGACCCGGCCGACTTCGTGCTCAAGGACTTCTCGGCCACCGAGCGCAAGGAGCTCGAGCTGCTCGTCGCCGAGGCGGCCGATGCCACCGAGGAGCTGCTGACCCTGGGCCTGGAGGCCGCGCAGAACGTCGTCCATCCCCGCACCTGACCCGGCCCCCGAGGGGTGGATCACCGGCCCCAACGGGTGAACAGCCCCGCCTCGCATTGACCCACTCGTGACTCACTGTGATGGTCGTTCCGATGTCGGGCCTCGGTCTCGGGCGAATCCGCTGGCGAGGAGCCAGTGGGTGCCCACGCACGAGTGACGCCGACTACACGTTGTCACGCGTGTCCGGGGGAACCGTGCTGCTCGACCACTCCACCGTCCGTCTCGGGACGGCGTCCCGCGCTCTCGCGCATGCACCGTCCACCGCGGGTGCGCCGCGGCTGCGCGCCGGCAGGGCGGCCTGGGCCGGCCGGTACTCGGGCGCCCTCACCGCCTTCGAGGTCCTCGCCGCGGCGGTGGCCGGGTTCTCCGTCCTTGGCACGCACCCCGGCGCCTCGCCCACCACCTCGCTGTTCTGGGCGAGCGTCGGCCTCGTCGTCGTCTGGCCGGTCCTGCTGCACGCCACCGGCGCCCACGCCGAACGGGTCTTCGGCACCGGCAGCGACGAGTACCGCGCCGTCGGCAAGGCCGGGTTCGTGCTGCTCGCCGTGGCCGGTTTCGTCTCCTACGCCGCCGACCTCGACCTCAGCCGGGCCCTGGTCGTCGGCGCCGTCCCCGCGCTGACCCTGGGCACCCTGCTCGGACGGTTCGCCGCCCGCTGCACGCTGCGCGGTCTGCGCGCACAGGGCCGCTGCACCAAGCGGGTCGTCGTCGTCGGCCGCGGCACCGCAGCCCTCGAGCTGGTCGACCGGCTGCGGCGCGAGCAGTTCGCCGGCCTGGAGGTCGTCGCCGCCTGTGTGACCCCCGACGACCGCGACCGGGTGGCCCGGTCGGCCGACGTCCCCGTCGGCGGGCTGGACGACGTCCTGACGCTGGCCGCGCGCCTCGGTGCCGACACCATCGCGGTCACCTCCGCCAGCGAGACCGCCTCGCAGTACCTGCGCTCGCTGTCCTGGCAGCTCGAGGGCACCGGCATCGAACTGCTCGTGGCCCCCGGCCTGATCGAGGTCGCCGGCCCCCGGCTGCACATCCGGCCGTTCGAGGGGCTGCCGCTCCTGTCGGTCGAGCAGCCGCGTTTCGAGGGGTGGCAGCGCGCCGTCAAGGGCGGCCTGGACCGCGCGATCGCCGCCCTCGCGCTGCTCCTGTTCGCCCCGGTCCTGCTCGCGATCGCCGCAGCCGTCAAGGCCACCAGCCCGGGCCCGGTGCTCTACCGCCAGGAGCGGGTGGGCGTGAACGGGCAGGCCTTCACGATGCTCAAGTTCCGCAGCATGGTGACCGGAGCCGACCGCCAGGTCGACGCCCTGCAGACGCACAACATCTCCGACGGCCTGCTGTTCAAGATGCGCGTCGACCCCCGGGTCACCCCGGTCGGCCGGGTGCTGCGCCGGCTGTCGCTGGACGAGCTCCCGCAGCTGTTCAACGTCCTCGGCGGCTCCATGTCCCTCGTCGGCCCCCGCCCGCCGCTGCCCGGCGAGGTCGTCCGGTACGACACGTCGGTCAGCCGCCGGCTGCTGGTCAAGCCCGGTCTCACCGGCCTGTGGCAGATCTCCGGCCGCTCCGACCTGCCGTGGGAGGAGTCGGTGCGCCTGGACCTGCGCTACGTGGAGAACTGGTCGCTGGCGATGGACCTGCTGATCCTGGTCAAGACCGTCCGCGCCGTCGTCAGCAGCGCCGGGGCCTACTGAGCGTTACCGCCCGGGGTGACGCTGCCCCGTGCGGGTGAGGCCGCCCCCGCAGACCTCCCGCGGAGCGCGGCACGCGTCGATGCTCACCGAGGGCGACGAGACGCGTGCGTCCCGCACGAACACGTCGCCCGAGCTGCTCGGATGCGAGACGGAGGCACTGGTGGACCGCTTGAGCATCGCCATGGTCGGCACGCGCGGCGTGCCGGCCCGGTACGGCGGCTTCGAGACCGCCGTGGAGGAGATCGGCCGCCGGCTGGCCGACAGCGGGCACCGGGTGGTCGTCTACTGCCGCACCGCCCCCGGGGCCGAGGAGCCGCCGCCGGCCGAGTACCTGGGCATGGAGCTGGTGCACCTGCCGGCCGCACGGCGCCGCTCGCTGGAGACGCTCAGCCACACCGCCCTGTCGGTCGGCCACCTGCTGGCCCGCCGCACCGACGCGGCGATCCTCTTCAACGCGGCCAACTCGCCGCTGCTGCCGGCGCTGCGCGCCGCCCGCATCCCGGTCGCCACGCACGTGGACGGGCTGGAGTGGAAGCGCGCCAAGTGGGGCGGCACGGGACGGCGCTACTACCGCGCGGCCGAGGCGCTGGCCGTCCGCTGGTCCGACGCCCTCATCGCCGACGCGCAGGGCATCGCCGACTACTACCGGGACGCCTTCGCCGCACCGACCACGCTGCTGACCTACGGCGCGCCGCTGATCGACCCCGGCGCGCATCGGCTGGCCGAGATCGGCCTCGAGCCGCGCGGCTACCACCTGGTGGTGGCCCGCTTCGAGCCGGAGAACCACGTCGACGTCATCGTCGAGGGCTACGCCGCCAGCGCCGCCACCAAGCCGCTGGTCGTCGTCGGCTCGGCGCCCTACGCCGACGAGTACACCGCCCGGGTGCACGCGCTGGCCGACGACCGGGTGCGCTTCCTCGGCGGCGTCTGGGACCAGGAGCTGCTCGACCAGCTCTACGCCAACTGCGCCATCTACCTGCACGGGCACTCCGTCGGCGGCACCAATCCCTCGCTGCTGCGCGCGATCGGCGCGGGTGCCGCGGTCACCGCCTTCGACGTCGACTTCAACCGCGAGGTCGTCGCCGAAGCCGGCCGTTACTTCCGCACCGCGGCCGACGTGGCCCGCGAGGTCGCCGCGGTCGAGGCCGACCCGGACTGGGTCACCCGCTCCGGGCGGCGCGCCCGCGAGCTGGCCGGTGGCTACGACTGGGACTCCGTCGCCGCCGGCTACGAGGAACTGGCCCGCGCGCTGGCCGGGCGCCGCTTCCCGGCCCGCCGTCCCTCCGGGCGCCGACGCCC
>JALYNA010000065.1 GCA_030773455.1 Actinomycetota bacterium | reverse complement strand
CTGACCGAGCTGCTGCGCCGCGCCGACGTGCTCCTGGAGAACTTCCGTCCCGGCACGCTGGCCCGGCTCGGCTTCGGCAACGACGTCCTCGCCGAGCTCAACCCGCGGCTGGTCATCCTGGCGATCAGCGGCTTCGGCCACGACGGTCCCGAGGGCGGGCGCGCCGGCTACGACCAGATCGCCCAGGGCGAGGGCGGCCTGATGTCGCTGACCGGCTCCGGGCCGGAGGACCCGCAGAAGGTCGGCGTCCCGATCAGCGACCTGCTCGCCGGCATGTACGGCGCCTACGGGGTGCTCGCCGCGCTCGTCGAGCGCCAGCGGACCGGCCGCGGCCAGGTGGTGCGCACCTCGCTGCTCTCGGCGGTCGTCGGCGTGCACGCCTACCAGGGAACCGCCTGGACGGTGGCCGGGAAGGTCGGCCGGGCGCAGGGCAACCACCACCCCTCCATCGCGCCGTACGGGCTGTTCCACTGCGCCGGCGGCAGCGTGCAGCTGTCCTGCGGCAGCGAGGGGCTGTGGCGGCGGCTGTGCACCGAGTTCGGGCTGGACCCGGACGCGCCGGGCATGTCCACCAACGGCGAGCGCGTTGCCCGCCGCGACGAGGTGATCGCGCTGCTCGAGCGCGCCTTCGCGGACATCACACCCGAGGACCTGCTGGCCCGGCTGGCCTCCGCGGGCATCCCGGCCGGCAAGGTGCGCACTCTCGACGAGGTCTACACCTGGGACCAGACGGCGTCCCAGGGCCTGCTGATCGACGTCGACCACGCCACGCTCGGCCCGCTGACCCTGCCCGGCCCGCCGCTGCGGTTCTTCGCCCCGGGTCCGGACGGCGAGACCGAGACCACCCGGCGCGAGCACGCCGCGCCGCCGGTGCTGGGCTCGTCGAACGAGGCGATCCGCGCCTGGCTGGCCTCGTGACCACGCTGGACGCCCGCACGCTGCGCGACCTGGTCCTCGACCCCGGCTCCTGGCGCAGCTGGGACTCCCCCATCGCCGTCGGCGACGTGCCCGAGTCCTACGCCGCCGAGCTGGCGCGGGCTGCGGAGCGGTCGCAGCTGGACGAGGCGGTCATCACCGGGGAGGGCCTGCTCCGCGGGCGGCGGGTCGCCGTGCTCGCCGGCGAGTTCGGCTTCCTCGCCGGCTCGATCGGCGTGGCCGCCTCGGAGCGGCTCATCGCCGCGGTCGAGCGGGCCACCGAGGAGGGGCTGCCGCTGCTGGCCGCCCCGGTCTCCGGTGGCACCCGGATGCAGGAGGGCACCGTCGCCTTCCTCCAGATGATCGGGATCACCGCGGCGATCGCCCGGCACAAGGCGGCCGGGCTGCCCTACCTAGTCTACCTGCGGCACCCCACGTTCGGCGGCGTCCTGGCCTCGTGGGGGTCCCTCGGGCACGTGACGATCGCCGAGCCGGGTGCCTCGGTCGGCTTCCTGGGCGCCCGGGTCTACCAGGCGCTGTACGGCGAGCCGTTCCCCGAGGGCGTGCAGACGGCCGAGAACCTGGCCGCGCACGGGCTGATCGACGCCGTCGTCGCGCACGAGGAGATCGCCGAGGTCGCCGACCGGGCGCTGCGGGTCCTCGCTGCCCGGCAGACCTGGCACCGGGACGTCGCCGACGCCGAGCGGCCGACCCGCGAGGACGGCACCGACGCCGACGACCCCGAGGACGGGCGCAGCGCCTGGGACGTCGTCACCGCCTCCCGCCGCGAGGACCGGCCGGGGGTCCGGCGGCTGCTGCGGACCGCGGCCACCGACGTCGTCAGCCTGTCCGGCACCGGCGCCGGCGAGAAGGACCCCGGGCTGCTGCTCGCGCTGGCCCGCTTCGGCGGGGCGCCGTGCGTCGTCCTCGGTCAGGACCGGCGCGGGCAGTCGTTGTCGGCGCCCCTCGGACCGGCGGCGCTTCGCGAGGCGCGGCGCGGGATGCGGCTGGCCGCCGAGCTGCGGCTGCCGCTGGTCACCCTGATCGACACCCCCGGCGCGGCGCTGTCGAAGGAGGCCGAGGAGGGCGGGATGGCCGCCGAGATCGCCCGCTGCCTGCAGGACCTGGTGATGCTGCAGGCGCCGACGCTGGCGGTGCTGCTGGGCCAGGGCACCGGCGGCGGGGCGCTCGCGCTCGCGCCGGCCGACCGGGTGCTGGCCGCGGCCAACGGCTGGCTGGGCCCGCTGCCGCCGGAGGGCGCCTCGGCGATCGTGCACCGCACCGTCGACCGGGCCGGCGAGATGGCCGCCCACCAGGGGGTCCGGGCGACCGACCTCTGGCGGGCCGGGATCGTCGACCGCGTCGTCCCCGAGCGGCCGGACGCCGCCGACGAGCCGGTCGAGTTCTGCCGGCGGCTGGGCCGGGTGCTCGGCGAGGAGCTGGCCGGCCTGCTCGGGCGGGACGACGGCGAGCGCTTCCGGACCCGGCTGCACCGGTACCGCCACCTCGGCCGCTGAAAGAGGGCCCCCTGCCCCCGCCACTCGCAAGCTCGCGGCGGGACCCTGCAGGGGGGCCGGGTCAGCCGGCGTCGGCCCCGTGCCCCACGCGCAGGGTGTGGTCGGGGTCGAGCCGCTCGAGGACTGCCTGCAGCGCCTCGCCCAGGGCCAGTGCCTGCTCGCCGGTGAGCGGGTCGAACAGGGCGGCACGGACGGCGTCGACGTGGCCCGGCGCGACCGAGCGGACGACGTCCCACCCGGCGTCGGTGAGGACGGCGACGTTCCCCCGCCCGTCCTCCGGGGAGGGCTCCCGGCGCACCCAGCCGCGCTCCTCCAGCCGGGCGACGGTGTGCGACAACCGGCTCTGCGACTGGTGGGCCCGGCGGGCCAGGTCGTTCATCCGCCGGCTGCGCCCGGGCGCCTCGGACAGCATGGCCAGGACGACGTAGGCGGCGTGGCTGATCCCGGCGTCGCGCTGGAGCTGGGCGTCGAGCGCCCGCGGGAGGAGTTCGGCGACGCCCAGCCACGTCCGCCAGGTCCGCTGCTGCTCCTCGTCCAGCCACTGCTGCACCACGTCTGGAACCGTAGTGCTCGCAATTGGGCGCAGGCCGGGTCACCGGAGCGGGATGTCGTGCCGGGACCGCGCTGGTCGTCGGACCGCGGGCCGCGCCACCGGCGGTCGGTCTCGGCGATGGGGACGTCGTTGATGCTCGCCTCCCGACGGCGCATCAGGCCGCGCTCGTCGAACTCCCAGAGCTCGTTGCCGTAGCTGCGGAACCACTGCCCCTCGGCGTCGTGCCACTCGTACTGGAAGCGGACGGCGATGCGGTCGCCGGTGAAGCCCCACAGGCTCTTGCGCAGCACGTAGTCGAGCTCGCCCGCCCACTTGCGGGTCAGGAAGTCGACGATCTCCGCCCGGCCGGTGAGGAACTCGTCGCGGTTCCGCCAGACCGAGTCCTCGGTGTAGGCCAGGCTCACGCGGTGCGGGTCGCGGCTGTTCCAGGCGTCCTCGGCGGCCTGGACCTTGGTCAGCGCCCTGTCGCGGTCGAACGGCGGGAAGGGCGGACGGGGCTCGGTCACGGCGGCTCTCCTGGTCGGGATCGGGATCTCCCGGATCCTGCACCGCCGGGCGGCAGGTCGCCCGCGGGGGATCACGGGCCCGTCCGGGTGGAACCGCCTGCCCGGGACCTGCAGGTCAGTGCGGCGGTTCCTACGGTGGTCGGGTGACCGCACCGGCGGACATCGACTGGGACGAGGCCGAGCGCCACGTAGCCGGCCGACTCCGGCGCGGACAACCCCCGCACACCTGCCCCGGAGCAGGCCGGCGTGCACGGCAGGACGCTCGTCGGCCCAGACGTGAGGGCCGGCCTGCGCGTCCCCCGGTCTCCGCGCCGGCGGCCTCGAGCCGCGCGTCCGGCCCGCTGGACCGACGTTTTTCCGTCCCCAGGTCGGGAACTGCCCCGGTATGCGGGTGAAGAACTCGGTCGTCGTGGTCACGGGTGCGTCCAGTGGCATCGGCCGCGCCACCGCGCTGGCCTGCGCCTCGGCCGGGGCTGCGGTCGTGCTCGCGGCCCGGCGTGCCGACGCGCTGGCCGAGGTGGCGAAGGAGTGCGAGGCCGCCGGCGGTCAGGCGCTGGCCGTGCCGACCGACGTCACCGACGCCGATGCGGTGCAGGCGCTGGCGCGCCGGGCGGTGGAGCGGTTCGGGCGGATCGACGCCTGGGTCAACTGTGCCGCGGTCACGGCCTTCGCGCCGTTCCTGGAGATCCCGCTGGAGGAGTTCCGCCGGATCCTCGACGTCGACGTGATGGGTTACGTGCACGGCGCCCGCGCGGCCCTGCCGTACCTGCGTGACCAGGGCAAGGGCGTGCTGATCAACGTCTCCTCGGTCGTCGCCGTCGTGCCCCAGCCCTACACGCACGCCTACTCGATGGCGAAGGCGGCGGTGCGGGTGCTCAGCGCCAGCCTGCGCCAGGAGCTGCGGCTCGACGGCGCGAAGGGCGTCAAGGTCTGCACGGTCATGCCGCCGACCATCGACACGCCGTTCTTCGACCACACCGCGAACTACACCGGGCGCAAGGCCAGAGCCATGCCGCCGGTCTACTCGGCCGAACGGGTTGCGCGCACCATCGTCGACCTGATCCGGGTGCCCCGCCGCGAGGTGCTGGTCGGGCCGATGGCCCGCAACCTGCTGATGCAGTCGAAGATGGCACCCGGGCTCGCCGAGCGGATGATGGCGCTGCAGGTCGACAGGATGCACCTGTACCGCACCAGGCCCGCGCCGGCCACCTCCGGCAACCTGTTCCAGCCCGCGCCCGGAACGGGTTCGGTGTCCGGCGGCTGGCACGGCCGGCGCCAGACCGCGCTGCGCCGCGTCGCGTCGACCGCCGCCCTGCTCACCGGCGGCATGGTGGCGGCCCGCCGATGGGGCCGCTGACCCGCTGGGACACCCACGAGTTCGCGGCGGCCGCCGGAACCCGTGTCCACGCCGCGCTGCTCGGCCCGGCCGACGCCCCCACCGTGGTGTGCGTGCACGGGCTGGGCTGCTCGCACCGCTACTTCCTGCCGCTGGCCCGCGCACTGCGCCGCGACGCCCGGGTCGTCGCCCCGGACCTGCCCGGGTTCGGCCGCACCCGCGGGCCGTCCCGGGCGCTGGACGTACGCGGGCAGTCCCAGGCGCTGGCCGACTGGCTGCGGGCCACCGCCCGCGCCGGCGCGGTACTGGTCGCCAACTCCACCGGTTGCCAGACCGCCGTCGACCTCGCCGTCCACTCCCCGGAGCTGCTCGGCCCCCTGGTCCTCGTGGGCCCCACCGTCGACCGCCGCGCCCGCACGCTGCCGCAGCAGGTGGGCCGGCTACTGGCGGACTCGCCGTGGGAGCGGCCCACCCTCGGGCCGGTCCTGCTGCGCGACTGGGCGGCCTGCGGCGCCCGACGCTACGCCGCCACGTTCGCCTACCTGCTCACCGACCCGATCGAGCGCAAGCTGCCGCACGTGCCGGTGCCCACCGTGGTCGTGCGCGGCGCCCGTGATCCGGTCGTGCCCCGGGCATGGGCCGAGGAGGTGACCCGGCGCCTGCCGCGCGGCCGCCTGGAAGAGGTTGGCGGCGTCGGGCACACCGTCAACTGGTCGGCACCGGAGCGGCTGGCCCGGATCGTGCGGCCGCTGCTGGCCGGAGAGCCGACATGAGCGCCCGGCTGCGCGCGGCCCGCTACCTGGTCGACTTCGACTCCGGAGTCAACACCGCCCGTGCGATCGGTCGCTACCTGCGCGGCAAGGACCACCGCGGCATGTCGGTCGGCCCCGGCTCCCGGCCCCTGGCCGCCCTCGCCGCGTCGCTGCCCACCGGCGTGCGCCGCGGCAGCTTCTCGGTGATGGGCGCGCTGCAGGGCATCCCGCTGGACCAGGTCCGCCGGATCAGCGCCGACGACATCGCCGACTGGGTCACCGCCCAGTACCCCGGCGGCCCCTACCCGGTCGTCATGATCGGCTCGCCCAGCGGCGCCGCCGTCCACCTGGCCGCGGCGCTGCGCGCCCCCTACCTGCCGCAGACGACGCTGGTCGCGGTCCGCGAGCTGGGCACGCATCCGGACGATCCGCGCGCGGCGATGGAGGCACTGGCGCCGACGGCTCGGCTGATCGCGGCACGCAACCCCGAGGTCGCCGTCCACCACATGCACGACCCCGCTCAGGACCGCCCGATGCTCGAGGGCATGGCCTACCTGCGGCTCAAGCGCCGCGTCCTGGGCCGCAGCTGGGAACGGTTCCTGGAGGAACGCCTCACCCCTGGGGGCACCATCGTGCTGATCGAGTGCACCCGCACCTGGCGCACCCGTCAGGTCGGTGAGCGGGCGTACTTCCAGTTCGGCTGCCTGGGCGGCGTGTCGGAGGAGGAGTACCACGACAGCGGTGCCCGCATCGCCGACTACCTGGCGCGGGAGCGCTCCCCGCGGCGTCGGTGGGATCCCCCCGAACCCGACGGCCGGCGGCCCGAAGCCGAGTGGAGCTTCGACCCCGCCCTGCGCCCGGACCTGGAGCGCCTGGCCGCCCGCTGCGGCTACCGGCTGCGCCGCCTCGTCGTCGATGAACCGCAGGACCTCAGCGGCTTCGTCGCCGACCTGCACCGCTGGTGGTACCGCCGCCGCGGCCTGCCGGCGCAGCGGCTTCTCGGGCAGTCCTACGTCCAGTGGGATCCGCTGTGGAGCCAGCGGCTGGGCGCGGTGCCGTTCTGGCTCCGGTTCAACATGCAGCCCTCCTTCGAGGACCTGCAGCGCTACCTCGACCGTGCCGACCCCTACGACGAGATCTACGTGAATCTGTTCTCCCAGGGGCTGTGGTCACCCGGCGTCGTCCCGGTGCGGCACTGGCGCGAGCTCGCCGCCACTGCCGCCCAGGTCCGCGGCGAGGTCATCGGCGTCGACGAGGACGCCTATCCCCTCGACGCCGGCAGCACCATGCGCTACCAGCCCGCCTTCGCCGCACTCCCGCCCCGCCATCCGCTGCCCGCGCCACTGGATGTGACCGAGGTCGACCGCTTCCTCGACATGACCACCATCCCCTACCCGCTCACCTGGAGCTGACCCCCCGAATCACGTCATCAAGGGCCCGAAGCCGGTTGATGTGGTAGTCCGTCACCGGGCGGTGAAAGGGACCGGACAGGCCCTCCCCGAGTTGGGCTAGAGCCGTGCCGAGCCGGGGCGGAGGTGTTGAGCGGGATTGCCGACGTCCGCCACCTCGCCGCAGTCGCGCAGGTGACCCAGGACGACATCGACGCGTTTGGTCCGCCCGACGTCGTCCTGGCCAACGCTGGCATGGGCAACTCGATGGTCAGGACATGGCAAGTCCACCCGAGGCGTTCCAGGAGGCGATGGGACTGCTGCGGGATCGGCTGACACTCCATCTGTGGGACATCGTCCTGCAGGAAGGATGTCGCTGTGCCGAAGAAGTTCCCGCCCGAGTTCAAGCGTGACGTCGTCCGGGTTGCCCGCCGCGGTGATCTGAGCC
>JALYNA010000064.1 GCA_030773455.1 Actinomycetota bacterium | reverse complement strand
GGGCAACGGAGGCGCCGCGGCCAGCCGCCGGGGCGCGGGTCCCGTCGCCGGACGCCGCGGTCACTCGCTCCTCCACGCCCACCCCGCTGACTGGTCCTGCCGACGCTGGCGAGCAGCCTAGTGCGGCGCGGGCTCCACGAGTTCGACCAGGACGCCGCCGGCGTCCTTGGGGTGCACGAAGTTGATCCGCGAGCCGGCGGTGCCGCGTCGCGGCTCGTCGTACAGCAGTCGCAGGCCGCGCTCGCGCAGCGTCGCGGCGGCCGCCTCGACGTCCGCCACCGCATAGGCGACCTGCTGCAGTCCCGGACCGCTGCGCTCGAGGAACCGCGCGATCGCCGAGTCCGGCCGCAGGGGCGCCAGCAGCTGCACCCGCGCGCCGCCGGCGTCGT
Source organism: Actinomycetota bacterium (assembly GCA_030773455.1). Lineage (GTDB taxonomy): Bacteria > Actinomycetota > Actinomycetes > Mycobacteriales > Geodermatophilaceae > Geodermatophilus. The sequence continues at coordinate 8,852 of JALYNA010000064.1, read as the reverse complement.
CACCGACGGCGAGCATCGCCTCGCGGACGCCCTGGTCCTCGTTCACCTCCTCGTGCACGACGCGCATGCCGAAGGTCCGCTCGTGGAACGCGATCGCCTCGTCGAGGTCGGGCACGGCGATGCCGACGTGGTCGATACCGGTGAGTCCAATCCCGGACAGCATGGGCGGCTCCCTCGGGACAGGCCGGGGCGGCGGGGCCTGCCGGCGTCGGTATCGTGAGCGTAGACGTCCGAGATCAGTGCCGATCCCCGGGGAGTGCCGCCGTGGCCGCCAGCAGTTCCGTTCTCGTCGCCGGTGCGCGGACGCCGATGGGCCGCCTGCTCGGCTCGCTCAAGGACTTCTCCGGCGCCGACCTCGGCGCCATCGCGATCAAGGCGGCGCTGGAGCGCGCCGGCATCTCCGGCGACCAGGTTCAGTACGTGATCATGGGGCAGGTGCTGCAGGCCGGCGCCGGACAGAACCCGGCCCGTCCCGCGGCCGTCGCCGCCGGGATCCCCATGTCGGTGCCGGCGATTACCGTAAACAAGGTCTGCCTGTCCGGCATGAGCGCCATCGCGATGGCCGACCAGCTGATCCGCGCCGGCGAGTTCGACATCGTCGTGGCCGGCGGCCAGGAATCCATGACGAACGCCCCGCACCTGCTGCCCAACTCCCGCACCGGCACCAAGTACGGCGACGCGAGGCTCGTGGACGCCATGGCGCACGACGGGCTGTCGGACACCTTCGACCAGGTCGCCATGGGTCAGCTGACCGAGGAGGCGAACAGCCGGTACGACCTGACCCGCGAGGAGCAGGACGCGTTCGCCGCGGAGAGCCACCAGAAGGCGGCGCGCTCGGGGAAGGATGGCGTCTTCGCGGAGGCGATCACCCCGGTGCTGATCCCGCAGCGCAGGGGTGACTCGATCGAGTTCCGCGACGACGAGGGCGTCCGCGCGGACACCACGGCGGAGAGCCTGTCGAAGCTCAAGCCGGCCTTCGCCAAGGACGGCACGATCACCGCCGGCACCGCCTCGCAGATCTCCGACGGCGCGTGCGCGGTCGTGGTGATGAGCGCGGAGAAGGCCGCCGAGCTGGGGATTACCCCGATCGCCGAGATCGGTGCGCACGGCGTCGTGGCCGGACCTGACGCCACGCTGCAGAGCCAGCCGTCGCGTGCGGTCCAGCGCGCCTGCGAGCGGGAGGGCATCGACCCCAAGGACCTCGACCTGGTGGAGTTCAACGAGGCCTTCGCCGCCGTCGCCCTCGTCTCCACGCGCGAGCTCGGCATCGACCCGCAGAAGGTCAACCCCAACGGCGGCGCAATCGCCCTCGGCCACCCGATCGGCATGAGCGGCGCCCGCCTCGTGCTGGACGTGGCGCTGGAGCTGCGCCGCCGCGGCGGCGGTGTCGGTGCCGCCGCGCTGTGCGGTGGCGGCGGCCAGGGCGACGCGCTGATCCTGCACGTGCCCGCGAAGGCGTGAACGAGTCCCCTCAGGGGACAGCGGTCCAGACGCCCGCCCCCGTCGCCCCTCCTGGGCGACGGGGGCGGCGTGCTGTCGACGTCCCCGACCTGGTCGCCCGCGCCCGGGACGGCGAGGCGCGGGCGGTGGCGCGGCTGATCTCCCTGGTCGAGGACGCCAGCCCGGCGCTGCGCGAGGTGGCCGCGGCGCTGGCCCCGCACACCGGCTCCGCCCAGGTCATCGGCGTCACCGGCTCGCCCGGCGTCGGCAAGTCCACGACGACGACCGCGCTGGTGCGCGCCTACCGCGACCGGGGCCTGCGGGTCGGCGTCCTGGCCGTTGATCCGTCGTCCCCCTTCTCCGGCGGTGCGCTGCTCGGCGACCGGGTGCGCATGCAGGACCACGCCGGGGACGCCGGCGTCTACATCCGTTCGATGGCCTCCCGCGGGCACCTCGGCGGGCTGGCCTGGGCCACACCGCAGGCGCTGCGGGTGCTCGACGCCGCCGGGTGCGACGTCGTGCTGGTCGAGACCGTCGGCGTCGGGCAGTCCGAGCTGGAGATCGCCTCGCTCGCCGACACCACGCTGGTGCTGCTGGCGCCAGGCATGGGCGACGGCATCCAGGCGGCGAAGGCCGGGATCCTCGAGGTCGCCGACGTCCTGGTGGTGAACAAGGCGGACCGGGACGGCGCCGACCAGACCGTGCGCGACCTGCGCTACACGCTGTCCCTCGGCGGCCGGCACGACCTCTCCGGCGCCTGGCGCCCGGCGATCCAGCGCACGGTGGCCGCCTCGGGCACCGGCATCGACGACCTCGTCGCGACGATCGGGGAGCACCGCGGGTGGTTGGAGTCCTCGGGGGAGGGGCACCGCCGCCGGGTCGCTCGCGCCGCCGGCGAGATCGAGGCGATCGCGCTGGCCGGGGTGCGGGAGCGGATGGGCGAGTTCCGCGGCTCGGCGGCGCTGGGCGCCCTCGCCGAGCAGGTGCTGGCAGGGGCGAGCGACCCCTACCGGGCCGCCACCCTGCTCCTGGAACAGCTGTAGAGCGCCGCTCGCGCAGCTCTGAGCTGCTGAGGGCAGGATGACGGGGTGAACGGGAAGCCGGACGCCGTCGTCGTCGGGAGCGGGCCGAACGGGCTGGCCGCCGCCCTCCGCATGGCCGCGGCCGGCCTGCGGGTGCAGGTCGTCGAGGCCGCCGGGCGCCCGGGCGGCGGGATGCGCACCGAGGAGCTCATGCAGCCGGGGTACCGGCACGACGTGTGCTCGATCGTGCAGCCGATGGCCGCCGCGGCGCCGTTCTTCCGCGAGTTCGACCTGGCCAGCCGGGGCGTGCGCCTGGTGTACCCCGAGGGGAACTTCGCGCACCCGCTCGACGGCGGGCGCGCCTCGGTCGCGTACCGGTCACTGGAGGAGACCGCGGCCGGCCTCGGTCCCGACACCGCGGCCTACCGCCGGCTGTTCGAGCCGCTTGTGGAACACGGCCAGGACGTCGTCGACTTCTTCCTCACCAGCCGGCTGCGCCGGCTCCCTACCCGGAGCGTGCCGCAGATCGTGCACTTCGGGCTCAACGGGCTGCCCAACGTGCGCTGGCTGGCGCACCGTTACTTCGAGACCGAGGGGGCCCGCGCGCTGCTCGGCGGGGCGGCCGCGCACGGGATGCTCGACCTGACCCGGCCGCTCACCTCCGCGCTCGGGATGCTGCTCACGATGCTCGGCCACCACGTCGGCTGGCCGCTGGTCGAGGGCGGGTCGCAGAACCTGGCCAACGCCATGGTCACCGCGCTGGAGCAGCAGGGCGGTGAGGTGGTCACCGGGCACGAGGTCACCGACCTGCGCGAGTTCGACGGCGTGCCGGCGGTGCTGCTGGACACGACGCCCGAGGCCTTCGTGGCGATGGCCGGCGACCGGGTGCACGAGGGCTACCGCCGGTGGGTGCGCCGCTATAAGCACGGCGCCGGGGTCTTCAAGGTCGACTGGATCCTGTCCGAGCCGGTGCCGTGGACCAACCCCGACGTCCGCCGGGCCGGGACCATCCACGTCGCCGGCGACCTCGAGGAGACCATCGCCGGCGAGCGGGCGCCCAACCGGGGCGAGCGCACCGACCGCCCGTACGTGCTCGCCGTCCAGCCGACCGTGCCCGACCCGACCCGGGCGCCCGAGGGCGGACACGTGTTCTGGGCCTACGTGCACGTGCCGCACGGCTCGGACCTCGACATGACCGCCGCGATCGAGGACCAGGTGGAGCGCTTCGCGCCGGGCTTCAAGGACACCGTCGTCGACCGGGTGACCAAGAACGCCGTCCAGATGGAGGCGTGGAACCCGGTCTACCTCGGCGGGGACATCTCCAACGGGCAGGCGTCGCTGCGGCAGATGCTGGCCCGGCCGGTGCCGCGCTGGAACACCTACAAGACCCCGGTGCGGGGCGTCTACCTGGCGTCGTCGGCGACGCCGCCGGGGCCGGCCGTGCACGGTGCCTGCGGCGACAACGCCGCGCAGGTGGCGCTGCGCGAGGCGTTCGGCCTGCGTGACGTGCCCCGGCTGCGTCCCGCCCCGCCCGCGGCCTGACGCCGTCCCCAGGCCGAGTGGTGGGGTGCTGTGCGCACCGACCGGCCGAGACCACGACGACCCGCCACTCGGCGGTCCCTGTGGATCGCGCCAGCGGGAACCGGACCGTCCCGCCAGGCTGCCGGGGTGCCGAGGCCACCACGCCGTTCTGAGCTGTTGCGGGCGCGGGTCTTCCGTGGGTCGACAGCCGTCGCCCGCGGCCTGCTGCGGAGAACCAGCTGCGGGGTCGGGCATGGCAGCGGATGTTCCGCGACGTCTACGCCTGCAGCACCGTGCGCCTCACCCACGAGGTCCGGGCGCGCGCCGGTGTGGGATCCAGCGCCGCGGTGCTGTGGGGTCTCGCCGACGGGCTGGCCGCTTCTCCCCAGGAGACCCGCCTGCGGCTGCTGTTGCACCGCTCGTCCCCGCCGCGGCCGGTCGCCCAGGACACCGTCGAGACGAGAGTGGGTTCGTGGCCCGCGTGGACTTCGCATGGCCCGGGCGCCGGCTGGCGGTGGAGTACGACGGGGCGTGGCACGCCGAACCAGGGCAGTTCGCCGCTGACCGGCGCCGGCTCAACCGGCTGACCGCCGCGGGCCGGCGGGTGGTGTTCGTGACCGCCGAGGACCTGCGCCGCCCGTAGCAGATGGTCGCCCGGATCGCCGCGGCGCCGGCGACCTGAGGGTCCAGTGGTGGGTCGGCGTGGTGTCCTGGCGTCGGACCACGCCAACTCGCCGGTCGGCGGCGGGGTGACCACCCGTAGCCTCTGGAGCCATGGTCCGTCCGCTGGGGTTGCCGTTCGATCCCATCGCGCGCGCCGGGGATTCCTGGGAGCAGCGCTTCGGGCCGGCCGCGGCGATGCGGGCCGCGACGTCGGTCTTCCGAGTCCAGCAGATCCTGCTCGCCCGCTTCGACGAGGCGCTGCGGCCGCACGCGCTGACCTTCGCCCGCTACGAGGTGCTGGTGCTGCTCACCTTCAGCCGCACCGGCGAGCTCCCCCTGAAGGTGATCGGCAGCCGGCTGATGGTGCACCCGACCAGCGTCACCAACGCCATCGACCGGCTGGTCGCCGCCGGCTTCGTCGACCGCCGTCCCAACCCCGCCGACGGACGTGGCGTGCTCGCGGCGATCACCGACCGCGGGAGGGCCGTCGTGGAGGAGGCGACCGCCGCGCTGACCGCGCTGGACTTCGGCCTGGGCGACGTCCCCGATGCCGAACTGGACACGCTGTTCGCCATCCTGGAGCGGGTCCGCCGGGGCGCCGGCGACGTGGCGGACGACGGGACGGCGGCCCGCTGAGCGTCCACCCCGGCACCTCCGGCACCGCTCCCGCCACGGTGGGATGATCGAGGTCATGCAGCCCACCCGTCCCGGACGCCCCGACCCGCGCGCGCAGGCACAGCAGGCCCAGCTGGCCGCCTCCCTCGCCGGCGCGGTCGACCTCGCCGCCGTCAAGGCCCGCTCCGAGGCCGCGGCACGGGCCCAGGCCGCGCCCCCGCCCAGCGCCGCCGCCCCGACCGGTGCTGCGGGCGCCGCCGTCGTCGACGTCACCGAGGAGACCTTCCAGACCGAGGTGCTCGACCGCTCCTTCCAGGTGCCCGTCGTGCTGGACCTGTGGGCCGAGTGGTGCGGGCCGTGCAAGCAGCTGTCCCCGGTGCTCGAGCGGCTGGCCGGGGAGGGCGGCGGCTCCTGGGTGCTGGCCAAGGTCGACGTCGACGCCAACCCGGCACTCGCCCAGGGCCTGCGGGTCCAGGGCATCCCCGCCGTGAAGGCGGTCTGGCAGGGGCAGTTGGTCGCCGAGTTCACCGGCGCCATCCCGGAGGAGCAGGCTCGCCAGTTCGTCACCGAGCTGGTGCGCGCCACCACCGGTGGGGCCGTGCCGGGTGCGGCTGACGACGAGGCCGGCGAGGCCGAGGACCCCCGGCTGGACGCGGCCGAGGCGGCCCTCGAGCGCGGCGACCTGACCGCGGCCGAGGCCGCCTACCAGTCGATCCTCGACGCCGAGCCCGACCACCCGGTGGCGGGCCTGGCACTGCGCCAGGTGCAGCTGTTCCGCCGCGCCGACGAGGCCGGCCCGGACGCGCTCGCCGCCGCCGACGCCACCCCGGACGACGTCGACGCGCAGGCCCGGGCTGCGGACTTCCTGCTCGGCACCGGCGACGTCGAGGGCGCCTTCGAGCGGCTGCTGGACGTCGTCCGCCGGACCGCCGGGGACGACCGCGACCAGGCGCGCCGGCACCTGGTGGAGCTCTTCGGCGTCGTCGGCGACCAGGACCCGCGGGTCGCCGCGGCCCGCCGCCAGCTCACCCTCGCGCTGTACTGAGGAAGGACCCCGTCCTCCCCACCCCTCGCAGGCTCGGGGCGGAGCCCTGGACGGGGCCTAAACGCCGACGTCGCAGGCGGCAGCGCCCTCGAAGAAGCCGTTGCGGAACAGGTCGACCAGCTGGAACCCGGTCAGCGCGACCTCGGGCACCACGGAGGGGTCGGTGCCGTAGCTCAGCAGGAACTGCACGGCCTCGTCGATGTCGCCGGGGGAGATGTCGGCCGCCCGCAGCTCGTTGTCGAAGAACACCGCGGAGAACCACCCGGTCAGGCACACCGCCGACCGAACGGCCTGCTCGTCGTCGGTGGACAGCCCGAGCTGCTCGCGCGCGGCCAGCGCGTAGGGCAGCGAGGCGGCCGTGATGACGGCGTAGTCGGCGTTGTCCAGCTGCTCGTAGGCCGGGCCGACCAGGTCCTCGACGTCGTAGCCGACGAGGTCCTGCTCGGCGCAGAACACCAGGTCCAGGTCCTCGCCGGCGCAGTCCGGCGCGGTGCCGGCGAACGGCTCCAGCTGCGGCGGGGCGAAGGTCTCCTTGAAGACCTGGTCGAAGGCGAGGGTCCAGAACTCGGGCAGGGCGTCCGCGGCGAACTGCTGCGCCAGTTGCAAGGGGGCGTTGCCCCCTCTGGCGGCGTCCTCGGGGGTGTCGAAGGCCCCCTGGGTGTAGGGACGCTGGGCGGAGAAGTTGTCCCGGCAGGCGGTCGGGCCGGCGTCGAAGCCCTCCTGGAACGCCGAGATGCGGTCGAAGTAGGAGCCGTGCGCAGCCGCCTGGTTGATGCTCGTGCCCACCGGGTCGCGCAGCAGCAGGTAGCCGCGCAGCACCTCGTCGAGCTCGGGCGCGCGGATCTGCGAGTGCTCGGCCTGCCCGTCGGCCACCCACCCCGTCCAGGCGCCGGCGAAGCAGTCGGCCTGGGTCTCCACCGAGATGGAGAAGTCGGGGTAGCCGGCCCGGCCCTGGATGGCGTGGCCGAACTCGTGGGCCATCACCAGCGCGGGGATGAACCGCCCGTACTGCTCGGCCAACTCCTGCAGGAAGGCGCGGTCGTAGCTGATCGAGTCGGAGTTGGGCGCGTCCGGCGCCTGGCAGTAGAAGGCGTTGCCCTCGACGTCGCGGGGGTCGGAGCCGCAGCCGATGCCCTGCGGGTAGGCACCTGGATCGACGTCGTTCGGGTCGACGCTGAAGTAGCCGCCCTGCAGCGGGGCGAAGTCCTGCCCGAAGACGTCGGGGAACTGCTGCGCCCAGTACGTCTCCAGGTCGGCCAGAGCGTTGCGCGCCAGGGTGTCGACCGGCCCGTCGGTGGCGCCGACGACGCTCAGGTCGGCGGCGGGGATGTCCGAGGCCGGGGGCCGGGCCGCGCTCGGCCGGCCGACGACGACGAACGAGCAGCCGGACACCAGCAGCAGCGCGGCCGTGGCGAGCAGGACCAGGACCGCGCGGCGCGGGGAGGAGTCAGGCATGTCCCTCGGATCGTCCCATCGCAGCGGTGCCGTCGCCCCCGGAGCCACCAGCTCCGACCCCGACGGCCGGTGGGCGGGGCGATGGCGGGTGGCCGGCGCTCCCGCGGGGCTCAGCCCGCGTGCACGAACCAGACGGTGCCCAGCGGCGGGACGGCGATGGGCGCCGAGTACGGCTGGCCGTGCCAGGGCTCCTCGACCGCCTCGATGCCGCCCATGTTCCCCACGCCCGAGCCGCCGTAGCCCTCGGCGTCGCTGTTGAGCACCTCCCGCCAGGTGCCCGGTCGCGGCAGGCCGATGCGGTAGCCGTGGTGCGGGCTGCCCGAGAAGTTCGCGACGCAGGCCAGCGCCTGCCCGCCGCCGGCGTCCCCGGCCGAGCGGCCGTAGCGCAGGAAGGACAGCACGTTGCCCGAGGCGTCGTTGGCGTCGATCCACTGGAAACCGGCCGGGTCGACATCCTGGGACCACAGCGCGGCGGTCTCCTTGTACTGGGCGTTGAGGTCGGTCACCAGCTGCAGGACGCCGCGGTGCGCCGGGTCGTCGAGGTGCCACCAGTCCAGCGAGTGGCTCTCGGCCCACTCGGCGTCCTGACCGAACTCCGAGCCCATGAACAGCAGCTGCTTGCCGGGGTGTGCCCACATGTAGGCCAGGTAACTGCGCAGGTTGGCCAGCTGCTGCCACCGGTCACCGGGCATCTTTCGCAGCAGCGAACCCTTGCCGTAGACGACCTCGTCGTGGCTGATGGGCAGCACGTAGTTCTCGGAGTAGGCGTAGATCATCGAGAACGTCAGCTGGCCGTGGTGGCAGCTGCGGTGCACCGGCTCCTTGGACATGTAGGCGAGGGAGTCGTGCATCCAGCCCATGTTCCACTTGAAGCCGAAGCCCAGGCCCCCGAGGTGGGTGGGCCGGGTGACGCCGGGCCAGGCGGTCGACTCCTCGGCGATGGTGACGACGCCGGGGACCTCGCGGTAGACGGTGGCGTTCATCTCCTGCAGGAACGCCATCGCCTCGAGGTTCTCCCGGCCGCCGTGCACGTTGGGCGCCCACTCGTCCCGCGAGTAGTCCAGGTAGAGCATCGAGGCGACCGCGTCGAC
>JALYNA010000063.1 GCA_030773455.1 Actinomycetota bacterium | reverse complement strand
GGACCTCCTCGCGGGAGACCGGCACGGTCTCGGTCACGTTCTCGGTGACCACGTACTTGCGCAGCCGGGCCCGGCCGACCTCCTCGCTGCGGGTGCCGACGTCGAGGCGCTCCTCCGAGCGGGTCATGGCCTCGTCGGTGGTGGGGCCGGAGGTGTCCCTGCCCACGATGCCCGTCTCGCCCGACCGATCGTGGCGCCCGCCGGCAGCGCCCGCGACGCCGGCCGTTCCCGCCACGCCGACGGTGTCGGTGGTGGAGGTCTGGGCCGAACCCTGGCCGAGGCCGTAGTAGTGGTAGAGCTCCTGCTCCTCCTGCGGCGACAGGTGCCCGTCCGTGTCGATCTTCGGGGCGTTCTTGACCTTCGCCTTGTCGTAGGGGAAGCGGAGCTGGTCGCCGGCGAGGTCGGCCTGCGCGAGCGGGACGAACGTCTCCTTGGTGCCGAACAGGCCGGTGTGGACCGTCGCCCACTCGGGGCGGCCGGTCTCGTCGTCGAGGTAGACCTCGCCGACCTTGCCCAGCTTGTCGCCGTCGGCGTCGACGGCGGTGGTGCCGATGATCTGTTGGATCTGCTGCTCGGTGATCATGCTTCTCCTGTCGGGGGTCGGGGAGGGCTGCGGGTCCGCAGCCGCGTCCGGCGGCGCTCCGTCGTGCAGGCGCCCCTCCCGGAGTGCCCGTGGGCTTACGACGTAAACACGCTCGTACGGCTCATTCCGGGGCCGCGCGCCGTCCTCCCGGCGCGGCCGGGGTACAACGGTGCGCGCGACGACGACGGGAGGTGTGCGGCATGGCGGACGACGCCGATGCTCCCGGTGCTGTTTCCAGCGGCGGGTCGGCGTACACGCGTGCAGTGCGGGCCAACCCGCCCCGCGCGGTCCGGACGCCCCTCGACCGGCGTCGGGTGCTCGCCGCGGCCATCGAGTTCATCGACGAGCACGGCCTCGAGTCGCTGACCATGCGGCGGATGGGCGCCCACCTCGGGGTCGAAGGGATGGCGCTGTACCGGCACGTCACCGGCCGGGAGGATCTGCTCGACGGCGTCGTGGAACTCGTCATCGACGAGCTCTACGGCGACCCGGAGGTGTATCTGGCGCCGAATCACGGCTGGGAGGACTACCTGCAGCGGCTGGCGCACGGGGTCCGGCGGATGGCCATCGCCCATCCGGCAGTGTTCCCGCTCATCGCCACCCGGCCGCCGGCCGCGCCGTGGATCCGGCCGCCGCTGCGCAGCGTGCGGTGGCTGGAGTCCTTCCTCGACGCGCTGACCAGCCACGGCTTCAGCGACGGGGCTGCGGTCGCCGCCTACCGGGCGTACACCAGCTTCCTGCTGGGGCACCTGCTGCTCGAGGTATCCCAGCGCGGGGTGCCGATCAGCCCGCTGGACGACCCGGAGGCGTCCATGACCCAGGAGGACCGGTCGCTGACCGAGTACTCGCATGTGCGCCGGCTCGCCCCGCTGCTGGCCGAGGACGAGTCGGCCGCGGAGTTCGAGGAGTCACTGGAGAACCTGCTCGAGCGCCTGCAACGGCTGCTCCGTGAGTCGCGGCGTCCCCGCCCGACGATCTGAGTCGCGCCCCCCTCAACTCTCGGCGACGTCGAAGAGGTCGGCCATCCCGGTCAGGCGCAGCACCTGCAGGACCGCCCGCGAGGGGTTGCGCAGCTCCGGGCGCCCACCGGCCCGGCGGTGCGCGTCGGTCTCCCGGACCAGCAGTGCCACCCCGGTGGAGTTGAGGAAGGCGGCGGCGGAGGCGTCCACCGCGACGACGACGTCCTGCGGCGCGCCGTCGGCTCCGGCCGAGGACCGGTCCTGGTCCCAGCGCGCCACGGTTGCGGCGTCCACCTCGCCCCGCAGGTGCAGGACCTGGCCGCCGTCGCCGGGCTCCAGCCAGACGGCACCCGGCGGGTGGGGCGGCGCGGGGCTGGGGGCACGGATCCTCCGGGTGGCGTGGGAGCGGTCGCGCGGGCGGTCACCGAGCCGAGCCTACCGTTTACGGAGTAAACCACCTAGCGCCGGCCGGGTCCTGTCGCTGAAGGCGGCAGGACCCCCGGGACAGCGCCACGGGCCGGCTCCACGAGAGGGCCGGCCGTCGCAGCGGCGTCAGAGCAGGCCGCGGCTGCCCGAGCGGCGGCCGGGCCGCAGTTCGATGTCTACGGGCAGCCCCGGGTCGTCGACGGCCTGGTGGGCATGCGCGCCCACTCGGTCCTCGAGCACCCGGCGCACCCCGGCGACGTCGGCGTAGTCAGCCAGCTCGACGGCGACGGTCAGTTCCGGGCCCGGTCGTCGACCATGCGGGCCGAGGCGTCGACCATTCCGCGGAGGCCCTTCGACTCCTCCTCGACCGCGTCGGTGAGGGCGCCGGCGTGCACGACGGTGCGCCCCTCCCGGTCGTCCCGGGTCAGGTCCAGGCGGCTGATCCGGTTGCTGTGCAGCTGGGCGAGCAACTAGCGCAGTGCCAGCAGCGGGATCACCAGGCTGACACCGGCGACGGCCCAGCCACTGGCGCAGACGCGCACCGCGGTTGACGAGCTCTCCCGGAGGCCCCCGAGCTGCGCTCCGCGTGGCCAGCTTCGTGCCGTGGGCCCCGCGGTGGCCGGTGCCCGCATGCCGGAGGTGTACACCGGGCAGGAGGACAACCTCAGTTCTCCCCACCCGGAGGTACCCGCTGTGAGCCGTTCGATCGCCGACCAGTCGGACACGGAGCTCGGGGGGCCGGGCAGCGTCCTGGCCCGCCAGCGCCGTGACCACGTCCAGCTGGACCGGCTGCTGCACGAGCTGGAAGGCACGACCGGCCGCGAGCAGGAGGAGGTGCTCGCCCGCATCGACCGGCTGGTGTTCAGCCACGCCTTCGCTGAGGAGAGCGTGCTCTGGCCGGCGCTGCGCCGGGTGCTGCCCGACGGCGACGAGCTGACCCTGCGCGTGGAGCAGGAGCACCAGGAGGTCAACGAGCTGGTCACCGAGCTGGAGACCCTCGGGCACGACGACCCCCGGCGGGCGCAGCGGCTGTCGCGGCTGGTGGAGGTGCTGCGCGAGGACGTCCGCGACGAGGAGGACGTGCTCCTCCCACGGCTGCAGGAGCGGCTCGACCCGCACGAGCTGCGGGCGCTGGGCCGCCGGTGGGAGCTGGTGCGCCGCATCTCGCCGACCCGGCCGCACCCGACGGTCTCCCGCCGTCCGCCGGGCAACGTGCTCTCGGCGCTGCCGCTGTCGGTGCTCGACCGCAGCCGCGACGTCGTCGACGCCCTTGTCCGCCGCGCTCCCGAGCGGTTGGCTGCCGCCGGCGAGGTGGTCAGCCGGGGGCTGGCCGGGCTCGCCGGCCTGGTCGAGCGGACCCCGCCGGCCCGCCGCGGCGACCGGCCCCCGACGTCCCGCTGACCCGCCGACGACACCGGCCCCTCCCGATCGGGAGGGGCCGGTGTCGTATGGCGAGCGCTTCGCTCAATGCGTGTTGCGGGCCTTGGGCTCGGCGCGGGCGTCGAGCTGGATCTCCTTCTCGGCCAGCGGCACGCCCTCCTTGAGCTCCTTGGTGCGCTCGATCTCGGCGTCGAGCTCGATGCCGAACAGCAGCGCCAGGTTGGTCAGCCAGAACCAGACCAGGAAGACGATCACGCCGGCCAGGGCACCGTAGGTCTTGTTGTAGCTGCCGAAGTTCGCCACGTAGAAGGCGAACAGCGCCGAGGCGGCCGCCCAGACCAGCAGCGCCACGGCGGCACCCGGGCTCGTGAAGCGGAAGCCACGAAGCTTCACGTTGGGCGTCGTGTGGTAGAGGACGGCGATCATCAGCGCGACCAGCACCACGACCAGCGGCCACTTGACCCAGCTCCACACGGTGAGCACGGTGCCGCCGAGGCCGATGGCCTGAGCGACGGCGTCGACCACCGGGCCGCTGAGCACCAGCATGGCGACGATCACCGCGGCGAACAGGACGCCGATCAGCGTGACCAGCAGCTGCAGCGGCTTGAGCTTCCACACCTTGCGCCCCTCGGGCGTCTCGTAGACCACGTTGGCGGCGCGGGTGAACGCACCGACGTAGCCGGAGGCCGACCAGATGGCGGCGGCGAGGCCCAGGACCAGGCCGAGGCCCACCGGCGCGGTGTTCCCGGCGAGCTGCTCGATCACGGGGGTGAGGGTGCCGGCCGCCTGCTGGGGCACGACCGCGGTCAACGCCTCGGTGAGCTGCTGCGGGTTGGTCAACAGGCCGACGATCGACAGCAGCGCGATCAGCGCGGGGAACAGTGCCAGGGTGCCGTAGTAGGTGAGCGCGGCCGCCCAGTCGGTGAGGTTGTCCTCGCTGAACTCCTTGAGCGTGCGCTTCAGCGTGCCGCCGGTCGTCGGCTTCGCGGCCGTACCCCGCGGGGCGCTGTCGAGCCGGGTGTCGTTGACCTTGTCGTCCTGTGGAGCGGGGTCCCCGGCGGTGTTGCCGGCGAAGCGGGTCGTGTTCGCGGCGGTGCTGCTGCCACGCGGGCCGGTGGAGCGGGCCATCGTCAGTCCTCCGGTTGGACGGGATCGCGATCGGCGCCTGTGGTGCCCCGGATGATCGTGCTCCATGCAACTCGTCGGTGTGTCGCGACCGGTCCGTGACCTCAGCGGGTGCCGGGGGCCGCCGCCGTGCCGGCCCCGACCGCCGTGCCGCGCC
>JALYNA010000062.1 GCA_030773455.1 Actinomycetota bacterium | reverse complement strand
GGCCAGCACCACCCGGCGGCGGGCCGCCGACGGGTCGACGTCGATGAGCCGGAGGCTCGCGCGCGCGGCGGCGAGGAGGGCCGCGTACTCCAGATCTTCCTCGTCGGCCCCGGCGTCGCCGAGGGCGTAGAACTCGCGCAGGCCGGGCGTGACCGCGAAGGCGGTGAGCGGCCCGGTCAGCCGCCCGTCGACGACGAGGGTTCGCAGGACGCTCGTCGTGGCGGGCAGGTAGATCCGCACCGGGCTGGCTCCTTCGTGCTGGCGGGCGCCCGACGGTATCCCGGCGCGCCTGCGGACCGGCCCGCCCGGGTCAGCCGGCGGTCTCGACCAGGACGGCGAGCTCCTGCTCGATCAGGTCGGCGAGCACGTCGACGTCGCCGACGCCGTCCCGGTCGGCGTTCAGGCCGAAGAAGACAGAGCCGTCGTAGCTGGTGATGCCCACCGACAGGCCCTGCCCCGGCGCCAGCGGCACCACGGGGAAGACCTCGAGCATCCGGGCACCGGCGGCGTACAGGGGCACCTGCGGACCGGGCACGTTGGTGACCACGAGGTTGGCCATCCGGCGGGACAGGCCCCGCGCCGCGCGGGCACCGAGGGCGTGCAGCGTCGGAGGGGCGAAGCCGGTGAGCGCGAGCAGCGTGTCCGCGCGGACCGACCGGCCGTACTGACTCACCCCGCGCATCGCGAAGCTGAGCCGCGCGAGCCGGACCCGTGGATTCGGCTCGCCGACCGGGAGGTCCACCAGGTAGCTCGACACCCGGGTGCCCGGGGCCTCCTCCTCCTCGCCCTGGACCGACACCGGCACCAGGGCCCGCACCAAGGTGGAGCCGAGGACCGCCTGCCCCCGAGACAGCAGCCAGTCCCGCAGCGCCCCGGTCACGATTGCCAGCAGCACGTCGTTGACCGTTCCGCCGTGGGCCTTGCGGACCCGCTTGACGTCGTCGAGCTCGGCCCGCGCCACCGCCACCCGGCGCTGGCTGCCGCCGGTCGCCTTCAAGGGACTGCGCGGCGCTGCGAACAGTGCCGACCGCGCCGCCCGTACGGCCCCGCCGGCCGCGCTGGTCAGGCGGGCGCTGGTGGCCCGCACGTCGGTGACGGCGTGCCGCGTGGTCTCCACGACCGCCGACGGGCGCTGCACGTACTCCCCCACGGCGTCGCCAACCAGGTGCAGCGCGCCGGGCAGCCGGCGGGGTCGCCACTGTTGGGGCTCCGGGAGGGACGCGTCCGGCGAGTCGTCGAGCAGGACCTGGCCGATGTCGACCGTCCCCAGCCCGTCGACCAGCGCCGGGTGCGTCTTGGTGATGACCGCGACCCGGCCCTCCGGCAGGCCCTCCACCAGGTAGATCTCCCAGAGTGGACGGGCCCGGTCCAGCGGTCGCGCGACCACCCGGGAGACGAGGTCCAGGAGCTGGGCCTGCGTCCCCGGCCGCGGCACCGCGGAGCGGCGGACGTGGTACTCGACGTCGAAGTCCGGGTCGTCGGCCCATACCGGGTTGGCCAGGTGCCCGGGGACCTCGAGGACGCGCTGCCGGTAGCGGGGCACGAGCGGGAGGCGGGCCTCGACCAGCGCGGCGATCGCGTCCAGGCCGCCCACCGGCGGCTCTAGTACTACAGCCGCACGGGTCTGGTTCGGCTGCGGCGTGTCTGCGCTGTTGGGGCAATGCTGCGGACGACGGTCGGCGGATGTTCGAGGATGTCGACGTGGCCGAGGTGCAGGATTGGGCGGCGGGCCTGGATGAGGTGACGTGGCGGATCGGGCCGCGGTTCGTCCGCCCGAAGCCTCGCGCGCAGGCCGGGTTGTACATGCGTGGCCTGCTGTCGAGTGCCGAGCGCAAGAACGGCTGGACGCTGGCCGAGCAGGCCGGCAATCAGACGCCGGATGCGATGCAGCGGCTGCTCAACCACGCCGACTGGGACGCCGATGCGGTCCGTGACGACCTGCGGGACTACGTGGTGGAGTACCTCGTCGACGACGACGCCGTGCTGGTGATCGACGAGACAGGGTTCCTGAAGAAGGGGACGAAGTCGGCCGGGGTGGCCCGGCAGTACTCCGGCACTGCTGGTCGGATCGAGAACTGCCAGATCGGGGTGTTCCTGGCCTACGCCGCAGCCGCCGGGCGGACGTTCATCGATCGGGAGCTGTACCTGCCCAGGGCCTGGACTGAGGACCGGGAGCGGTGCGCGGCGGCCGGCATCGGCGCCGACGTGCAGTTTGCGACGAAGCCGGAGTTGGCCCTGGCGATGATCACCCCGCGCCCTGGATGCCGGGGTGCCGGCCGGCTGGGTCGCCGGTGATGAGGTCTACGGGCAGAACAGCGCACTGCGTCTGGCGCTGGAGGAACGCGGCATGCCCTACGTGCTCGCCGTGCCGGTCAACCAGCACGTGATCGCCACGATCGACGGCCGCCCGGCCGATACCTGCATCGACGCGCTCTCGGCGGCGGTGGGCGAGTCCGAGTGGGCCAGGCTGTCGGCCGGCGCGGGCGCCAAGGGGCCGCGGGTCTATGACTGGGTGCGGATCCCGATCCGGCCGTTGGTCGAGCCCGGCCGGTACTGGCTGCTGGTCCGCCGCCGCCTCACCGACGGCGAACTGGCCCACTACCTGTGCTTCTGCCCGCCCGAGGCGTCTTTGGTAGACCTCGTTGGCGTCGCCGGCCGCCGCTGGGCGATCGAGGAGTCCTTCGAGACCGGCCAGGGACAGGTCGGCCTGGACCAGTACCAGGTCCGCCGCTACGACGCCTGGTACCGACACATCACCCTGGCCTGCTGGGCACACGCCTTCCTCACCGTCACCCGCGCCGCCACCAGCGGCGAAAAAGATGACATGCGGAGGGACCCCCTCAGCTCAGCGCACCGTAGGTGCGTCGACTGTTGTGGAGCTTGAGGAGGCCCCCGATGCGGATCGTAGGCGGATTGGACGTCCACCGGCGGCAGATCACTTTCGACTACCTCGATGAGCGCAGCGGCCAGGTCCGGCGGGGCCGGATGGCCCCGGCCGACCGGATGCTGCTGCGCCGCTGGCTCGAGGCCAACGTCTCCGGAGCGCCGGCGGCGTTCGCGGTCAAGGCCTGCACCGGCTGGCGGTTCGTCGTGGAGGAGCTGCAGCGTGCCGGAGTGGAGGCGCATCTGGCCGAGCCGGCCGACACCGCGGCCGCCCGCGGCCCGAAGCGGCGGGCGAAGACCGACCGCACCGATGCTCGGCACCTGCGGGAGCTGCTGGCGGTCGGCCGACTGCCGGAGTCGTGGATCCCGCCAGAGCAGGTGCTGGAGATGCGGGCGAAGCTGGAGTTGTTCAAGGATCTGCGCGAGGAGCACACCGCCTGGGTGCAGCGCATCCACGCCATCCTGCTGCACCAGGGCGCCCCGGCGATCGCCGGTGACCTGCTCGGTGCGGACAACCGCCAACGGCTGGAGGCCGCAGAGCAGCTGTCTGCAGCCGGCCGACAGGCGGTCGCCACCGCGCTGCGGATCCTGGACGCGCTCGACGCCGAGCTGGTGCCACTGCGCAAGCAGATCGCCGCGTTCGCCCGCCGCCAGCCCGGCTGCAAGGCGCTGCAGGCCCAGTACGGCGTCGGGGAGATCACCGCAGCTGCGCTGTGGGCCGAGCTCGGGGATACCCGACGGTTCAGCTCGTCCCGCAAGACGGTGCGGCACACCGGTCTGGACATCACCGTGTACTCCTCCGACGGCAAGCGCCCACCCGGGCACCTGTCGCGGCAGGGTTCTCCGCTGTTGCGCTGGGCGCTGTTCGAGGCGGCCAAGTGCGCCGCCCGCCCCAGCTCCCCGGATCACGCCTACTACCGGAGCGTTTCCGATCGGCTCGGCGGCAACCGGGCCGCCCTCTCCGTCGCCCGCAAGATCGCCCGCCGGGCGCATCACACCCTGCGTGCCCTCGGCGACGAGGCGCTGGCCCCGGTCTAACCCGAACCTGGTGCGCGCATCTGCCCACTCACCGATGCCCGCGGCCTGCTCCTGCCGACCCCCTGCCGGACGCGCATCGGCGCGCCGGCCTCAAAAGACCGAGCGGCCGCACCCCTGCCGGACACCCCATCGATCATCATGTCGCCGCAGCCAGCACCGACGGCTGCGTGCACCCAGATAAGGCTGGGCGCCCGCGCACCCCGCCCCTGCCCCCTCGACCGCCGGTCCCCGTACCGGACGAGGAGCCGCCCCTGACCTGACCTCTCACCGACAACCCCCTCCCCGGCAAACGACGATGCGCCAGTCCTCGCCGCGGTCAAGGTCGTTCGTCCATCGGGCGCTCCACCTAGACCGCGGCTGCGGGCCGGCACGACCTCGCCCCGAGGAAGGAGGTCGAAGAACGGACCCGGCTTGACCCGGGGGTCCCTCCACAGAAAGGGGGGACCCCGATCTCCGCGGCGAGCTGACCGAGCTCTCGCTGCCCGAGATCCGTCACCTGCTCAACCGCCTGGCCTGGAACCACCGGCATGACCCAACCCAGGTCCTGCACTGGTCACACTGACGCCGCAGACACCAAGGCCGAGCCCGCCGCTGCCACTACGCCACACGAGAGTCCAGACATGTGCGGCTGTAGTACTAGCACCAGCACGCCGGCCACGTGCATGGGGCTGTCGGGCTTCTCCAGGTAGAGGAACGAGGCGTCCAGGGTGGTCAGGCGCTCCACCTTGGGTCTCCTCCCGTCGGGGTCCTCACGCTACGTCGCGGCACTGCTGCGGGGCACCCCGGGACAGAGGGCTGCGCCCTCAGCCGGGCCGGCGGCGCAGTCTCGGCCGTCCACCACCGGAGGCAGGCACCGGCACGCCGGTGAGCGCGGCCGCCATGGAGCGCAACCCGTCCCGCAGCGGAGAGGACGGCGCCACCTCGGCCAGCGTGCGCCCCTCGGCCAGGGCCGCGTCGGTGGCCCGCCGGTCGGCAGGGAGGAAGAAGCGCACCTCTCGGCCGGCGAAGCGCTCGAGTGCGTCGCCGATCTCGCGGCGGGGGTCACCGGGCACCGGTCCGCGCCGCACCTGGTTGACGACCACGACCGGCTCCACGCCCGGGAGCACGTCGCGCAGCTCACCGAGGGCGCGGATGCTGCGCTGCAGCGCGACGGGGTCCGCGCCGCTGACGCAGAGCACCGTGTCGGCGGCCTCGAGGACGGTGAGGGTCACGCCGTTGCGCCGGGGCGCCGCCGTGTCGAAGGAGATCTCCTCGTCCTCCTCGAGGCTGAAGGCGCAGTCGATCACGGTGAGCTCGGCACTGCGGCGCACCTCGTCGAGGACGGCGGCCACGGCGTGCGGCCGCAGCTCGGGCCAGCGGTCTGCTCGCACCAGCCCGGTGAGGACGCCCAGCCGGGGGCGCACCGCCCAGGCCAGCCGGCCGAGCGCCGCCTCGTCCAGGGTGCCGGCGGCCGCCTGCCGGGCCGCGCCGGCCAGTCCGGGCGACTCGTCGAGCAGGCCGAGCACCTGGGCCACCACACCGCCGTAGACGTCGGCGTCCACCAGCAGGGTCGACACGTCCAGCCGGGCGGCCTCGTCGGCGAG
>JALYNA010000061.1 GCA_030773455.1 Actinomycetota bacterium | reverse complement strand
GCCGACGAGCTCACGCACCCCCGGCAGGGCGGATCCACGCAGGTCGATGCGGGCGAGCACGGGCGGACCTCCGGGGCGGGGACGGAACACCCCAGGGTAGCCGCCGGGGCCGGGTGCCCTGGCGTGCTGCCCGTCCGGGGTCCGGGACCACCCGTAGGCTCGCCTGCCGTGGACCTCATCCCGCTCTTCCCGCTGGGGACGCCGCTGTTCCCTGGGGTGGTCCTGCCACTGCAGGTCTTCGAGCCGCGGTACCGGCGGCTGGTGCGCGACCTGCTGGAGCTGCCGGAGGGCGCGGCCCGCTGCTTCGGCGTCGTGGCCATCCGGCAGGGCTGGGAGGTCGAGCACGTCGCCCCGGCCGAGGCCCTCTACGACGTCGGCTGCACCGCCCGCATGCAGACCGTGCGGCCGCAGCCCGACGGCGGGTTCCGCATCGTCGCAGTCGGCGCCGACCGCTTCCGCCTGCTCGACATCGTCGTCGCCGACGACCCGCCCTATCTGCAAGCCGAGATCGAGTGGCTGGCCGAGGAGGAGGCCGCCGAGGAGGCCGCCGGCGACCACGAGGGGCTTACCGCGCCCGGCGGGGAGCCGGCCGACGCCGCGCACGAGGACCTCGTCTCCGAGGTGGCGCGCGGCTCGATGGAGGTGCTGGTGCGCGGGGTGGGCGACCTGTTCGCCCGCTACGTCGCCGCGGTGACCACGCTGACCGGGGACGTCGACGGCGAGGAGCCCGACACCGCCGACCTGCTCGCGGCGGTCTCCGGCGACCCGAGGGCGCTGTCCTACCTGGTGGCCTCGGCGGCGCTGCTGACCACCGAGGACCGGCAGACGCTGCTGGCCGAGTCCGCCACCCGGCGGCGGCTGCAGACCGAGTCCCGGCTGCTGCGCCGGGAGCTGACGCTGCTGGAGACGGTCGGCGCGGTGCCGGCGCCGCTGCAGCGCTTCGCCGGCCCGCGCAGCGTCAACTAGCGGATCGCACCCTCCGGGGCCGCACCTTCCGTGGCCGTGCCCTCCGGGAGCACGCCGGCGGCGGACGGAGCGGCCGGCGTGGGGTCGGGCCGGTCGAGGTCCTCGGCGGCGGTGAGCAGCGTGGCCACCACGTAGACCAGGACGGCGAGGAACGGGGCGACCGCCAGCGCCGCCGGCGACCGCAGCTGCAGCGGGGTGATGACCCGGGTGCCGACGGCGGTCAGCTCCGCCTCGGACGGGCCGGCGCCAAGCAGCTCGCCGAGCTGCCAGGCGACCAGTGCGGCCAGCAGCGTCCCGGCGGTCAGGGCCAGCACGGTGGCGACCCCGCGGCGACGGCGCAGCCGCCAGGCGACGAGGCCGGCGAGCAGCCCGAGGCCGGCCAGCACGAGGGTGTAGACGCCGTCGTCGGCGACGAGCAGCTCGGCGGAGGGGCGCCCGACCGGGACCGGGCCCTCCCCGGTGACCTCGAAGGTCGCCCGCGGCGCCAGCGCCCACCACAGCAGCCCGGCGGCAACCCCGGTCAGCACGAGCACGCCGGCCAGCACCACCGAGCCGCGCAGGTCGGCGCGCAGCTCGGCGCCGCCGTCCCATGGGGCACCGGTGCCCCACCGGGCGGGGCGGACGGGCGGTGGTCCGGCGGGAGTGGGGGCAGGGGTGGCGTTCACGTCCCCAGTCAACCTCGCGGGGCTGCCCGTCTCATCCCTGGCGACCGGGCAGCCGCTCAGCGCTCCGCCCTCGGCCCCGTCCCGGATGGGACCGTCCAGAGGCTCGCCGCGAGCCTGCCAGCGGTGAGGAGGACGGGGTCCTTCTCCGAAGGGTGGGGAGGACGGGGTCTTAAATCACAGCAGGGCGACGCTGGTCGGGCCCAGCAACGCCTTGATGTCCCCCATGAGCGCGGTGCTGGGCCGCACCCGCAGGCCCTGGTCCAGCCGCAGCACGGTCTCCCGGCTGCCGTTGACCAGCTTCAGCTGCACCTCGGTGGTGCCCGGGTGGCTGCCCAGCACCTCGCGCAGCCGCTCGACGACCGGCGGGGTGCAGCGGGCGGCGGGCATGGAGACCAGCACCGGGCCGCGCGGGCCCTCGGTCAGCTCGGGGACCGTGACCTCGGCCCCGAACAGCGAGGGCTGGTCGTCGCGGCGGCTGATCCGGCCCTTGACCACGACGATCTGGTCGCGGACCACCTTGTCGGCCACCTGCTGCCAGGTCTTCGGGAAGAACAGCACCTCGATACCGGACTCGAGGTCCTCGAGCGTGGCGATGGCCCAGGGGGCGCCCTGCTTGTTGGTCCGCGGGGCCACCGCGGTCAGGATCCCGGCGATGGTGACGTTGGCGCCGTCCTCCACGCCGCCGGCGTTGATCTCGGCGATGGGGGTGTCGGCGTGCGACGTGAGCACGTGCTCGACGCCGTGCAACGGGTGGTCGGAGACGTAGAGGCCGAGCATGTCGCGCTCGAAGACCAGCCGCTCGGCCTTCGACCAGTCCGCCGACGGGATGGCGATGTCCAGCGCCCCGCCGAACGGGTCCTCCGCGCCGCCGTTGGCGCCGAAGCCGCCGAACAGGTCGAACTGTCCCTCGGCCTCCTTGCGCTTGAGCGCCATGGCCATCTCCACGGCGTTGGCGTGCACGCTGACCAGGCCCTGGCGGGAGTGGCCGAGGGAGTCGAAGGCGCCGGCCTTGCAGAGGGACTCGATGACCTTCTTGTTGCAGACGCCGGCGTCGACCTTGCGCAGGAAATCGGCGAAGTCGCGGAAGGCGCCCTGCTCCCCGCGGGCCCGCACGACGCCGTCGACGACGTTGCGGCCGACGTTGCGGATCGAGGCCAGCCCGAAGCGGATGTCGGTGCCGACCGGGGTGAAGTCGGCGGCGGACTCGTTGACGTCGGGCGGGAGCACCTTGATGCCCATCCGGCGGCACTCGGCCAGGTAGATCGGCCGCTTGTCCTTGTCGTCGCCGACGCTGGTGAGCAGGGCGGCCATGTACTCGGCCGGGTAGTTGGCCTTGAGGAACGCCGTCCAGTAGGACACCAGGCCGTAGGCGGCCGAGTGGGCCTTGTTGAAGGCATAGTCGGCGAACGGGACGAGGATGTCCCACAGCGTCTTGACGGCCGCGGCGGAGAAGCCGTTGGCCTTCATGCCGTTCTCGAAGCCGACGTACTCGGCGTCCAGGACCGACTTCTTCTTCTTGCCCATCGCGCGGCGCAGCAGGTCGGCCTTGCCCAGGGAGTACCCGGCGACCTTCTGCGCGATCGCCATGACCTGCTCCTGGTAGACGATCAGGCCGTAGGTCGTGCCGAGGATCTCCTCCAGGGGCTCGGCCAGCTCCGGGTGGATCGGGGTGATCTCCTGCTGGCCGTTCTTGCGCAGCGCGTAGTTGGTGTGCGAGTTGGCACCCATCGGACCGGGCCGGTACAGGGCGCCCACGGCGGAGATGTCCTCGAAGTTGTCCGGCCGCATGAGCCGCAGCAGCGAGCGCATCGGCCCGCCGTCGAACTGGAAGACGCCGAGGGTGTCACCGCGGGCCAGCAGCGCGTAGGTGGCCGGGTCGGTGAGGTCCTTGCTGATCTCGTCGAGGTCGATCGGGTCCTTGCCGTTGGCCACGATGTTGCGCAGCGCGTCGTCGATGACCGTGAGGTTGCGCAGGCCCAGGAAGTCCATCTTCAGCAGGCCGAGCGTCTCGCAGGTCGGGTAGTCGAACTGCGTGATGACCGCGCCGTCGGCCTCGCGCCGCATGATCGGGATGCTGTCGATCAGCGGGTAGCGGCCGATGATGACGCCGGCGGCGTGCACGCCCCACTGGCGCTTGAGGCCCTCGAGCTTGCGCGCCTGGTCGACGACCTCGGCCACCCCGGGATCGGACTCGTAGCGGGCGCGGAACTCCACGGCCTCCTTGTAGCGCGGGTGGGCCGGGTCGAAGATCCCCGACAGCGGGATGTCCTTGCCCATCACCGCCGGGGGCATCAGCTTGGTGAGCTCGTCACCGACCGAGTAGGGCCGGTCCAGCACCCGGGCGGCGTCCTTGATCGCGGCCTTGGCCTTGATGGTGCCGTAGGTGACGATCTGGCTGACCCGCTCCTCGCCGTACTTCTGCGAGACGTACTGGATGACCTCGCCGCGGCGGCGGTCGTCGAAGTCGATGTCGACGTCGGGCATGGAGACGCGCTCGGGGTTCAGGAACCGCTCGAAGATCAGCCCGTGCGCCAGCGGGTCCAGGTCGGTGATGCCCATCGCGTACGCGGCCAGCGAGCCCGCGGCCGAGCCGCGGCCCGGCCCGACGCGGATGCCGTTGTCCTTGGCCCAGTTGATGAAGTCGGCGACCACGAGGAAGTACCCCGGGAAGCCCATCTGGGTGATGATCCCGACCTCGTAGTCGGCCTGCTTGCGCACGTGGTCGGGAATGCCGCCCGGCCAGCGCTTGTGCAGCCCGCGCTCGACCTCCTTGACGAACCAGGAGGTCTCGTCCTCCCCCGGCGGCAGCGGGAACCGGGGCATCAGGTCGGCGCCCTCGGTGAACTCCACCTCGCACTGCTCGGCCACCAGCAGCGTGTTGTCGCAGGCCTCCGGAATCTCGCTGAACAGCGCGCGCATCTCCGCGGCGGACTTCAGGTAGTAGCCGTCGCCGTTGAACTTGAAGCGGTTGGCCTCGTTGAGCCGCGACCCGGTCTGGATGCACAGCAGGGCGTCGTGCGCCTCGGCGTCCTCACGGTGCGTGTAGTGCAGGTCGTTGGTGCCCAGCAGCGGGATGCCGAGGTCCGTGGCGATCTCCAGCAGCGCCGGGCGGGTCTTCTTCTCGATGGACAGCCCGTGGTCCATCACCTCGGCGTAGAAGTTCTCCTGCCCGAAGATGTCCTGGAAGTCGGCGGCGGCCTGCCGGGCCCGGTCGTGCTTGCCGGCGCGCAGCCACATGTTGACCTCACCGGAGGGGCAGCCGGTGGTGGCGATCAGGCCCGTGCCGTAGCGCTCCAGCAGGTCGCGGTCGAACCGGGGCTTGCGGTACTGGCCCTCGAGGCTGGCCATCGAGGAGATGCGGAAGAGGTTGTGCATCCCCTCGGTCGTGCGGGCCAGCAGGGTCATGTGCGTGTACGCGGCCCTGCCGCGGGAGGACCCGCCCTCGCCGTCCTCGTCGATGAGGTTGTCGCCGAAGTCGAACGGCGCGCGGTCGAAGCGGGAGCCTGGCGTGTAGTAGCCCTCCATGCCGATGATCGGCTTCACGCCGGCGCCCTTGGCCTGCTTGTAGAAGTCGTAGGCGCCGAAGACGTTGCCGTGGTCGGTCATCGCCAGCGCCGGCATCCCCTGGGCGGCGGCCGCCGCGGTGACCTCCGGCAGTTTCGCCGCGCCGTCGAGCATCGAGTACTCGGTGTGCACGTGCAGGTGCACGAAGGAGTCGGACGAGCCGGGGCTGCTCACGGGCGGTCGTGCTCCTCAGTGGTCGTGCGTGCCCGGCCGTCTGGTGATCCGGCGGGCGACCGGCGGGGAAGACCGGTGGGGCGGTGCGCGGCCGACGGGGCGGGGCGGCCGTCGGGTCGGTACGTCGATCCTCGCACCTGTGGAGGTCTACTCCGAGGCTCTGACAGGACGTGTCTTCGCCCCGGCGGACTGCTCCGTCACACCCGTCGCGCGCACCGCTCCCCGAGGGGGCGCGGTCCCGGGGGCGGACACCTCGGGGGCCGGTCCGCGCCCGTGGCGCTC
Source organism: Actinomycetota bacterium (assembly GCA_030773455.1). Lineage (GTDB taxonomy): Bacteria > Actinomycetota > Actinomycetes > Mycobacteriales > Geodermatophilaceae > Geodermatophilus. Next base: position 13,294 of record JALYNA010000061.1, on the reverse strand, counting down.
CGGGCGGTCAGCCGGCCCGCCCGGCGACGTCGGGCAGCGCCGACGCGGGCACCAGCAGGAAGCGCAGGTCGATCAGCGCGTGCAGCAGGACCGGCAGCAGCAGCGACCCGGTGCCCAGGTAGAGCCCGGCCATGACACCGCCCAGGGCGCCGGTGGTCAGGATCCCGGCGACGCCCTGGTAGGCGTGCGCCAGGCCGAAGGCAAGCGCGCCGACGGCCACCAGCACCGGCGTCGACAGCCCTCCGCCGACCGCGGCGACGACGGCGAGGAAGAACCCGCGGTAGAGCCACTCCTCGCAGACGCCGGCGGTCACCCCGACCAGCGTGAACAGCTGCCGCTCGCCCGTCGTCCGCGGCAGCAGCGCCAGGGTGGCGTGCACGGCCGGCTCGGAGTGGCGCCCCCGGGCGGGCGGGGAGTGACCCGGCCGACGCGGCCCGGCCGCCGCCCGGGCCAGCGCACCGGAGCGCAGTGCCCGCGTGGAGACGACGACGAAGCCGAGTACCAGGACGGTGACCGCGACGGGGACCGGGCCGGGCAGCGACCGCGGCCAGCTCAGCCCCACGGCGGCGGCGTCCACCCCCGGCGCGGACAGCCAGACGACCAGGGCGAGCACCGCCAGGCCCCACTCCAGCACCAGCAGCCGGCCGTAGAAGGAGCGCCGGGCGCCGTCGTCGGTGCGCAGCCGGCCCTCGAAGCGGCGGTGCAGCACGTGCCCGACGAACGGCTCCCCGACGACGAGGTACCCGGCGACGGCGACCGCGGACAGCGCGGCCGGGCCCCAGTCGGCGAGCGAGCCCGGCAGCCCGACCGTGGTCATGGCCGAGCTCGCACGGGCGTCAGGACTCGGCGCGCAGGACGTCGAGCGCGCCGGCCAGGTCGGGCGGGAAGGGGCTGGTGAACTCCATCCAGCGGCCGTCGCCCGGGTGCGGGATGCCCAGGCGCGCCGCGTGCAGCCACTGCCGCGAGACGCCCAGCCGCGCGGCCAGGGTCGGGTCGGCGCCGTAGGTGGTGTCACCGACGCAGGGGTGGCGCAGGGCGGAGAAGTGCACCCGGATCTGGTGGGTGCGGCCGGTCTCCAGCCGGATGTCGACCAGGCTGGCGGCCGGGAAGGCCTCGACCACCTCATAGTGGGTCACCGACGGGCGCCCGCCCTGGACGACGGCGAACCGCCAGTCGTGCCGGGGGTGCCGGTCGATCGGCGCGTCGATGGTGCCGCGGGAGGGGTCGGGGTGGCCCTGGACGAGGGCGGCGTAGCCCTTCTTGACCGTCCGCTGCTTGAACGCCGCCTTGAGCGACGTGTAGGCCCGCTCACTCTTGGCCACCACCATCAGTCCCGTCGTCCCGGCGTCCAGCCGGTGGACGACGCCCTGCCGCTCGGCAGCACCGGAGGTGGCGACGCGGTAGCCGGCAGCGGCCAGCCCGCCGACGACGGTGGGCCCCTCCCAGCCAGGGCTGGGGTGCGCGGCCACGCCGACCGGCTTGTCGACCACCACGATGTCGTCGTCGTCGTGGACGACGGTCAGCCCGGCGACCGGCTCGGGTGCGGCGGGCTGGGACGGGTGGGGGTGCGATGGCGGCGGCGGCAGCTCCACCTCCAGCCAGCTGCCGCCACTGACCCGGTCGCCCTTGCCGCGGACCCGGCCGTCGACGACGACCCTGCCGTCGTCGGCGAGGTCGGCGGCCGCGCCGCGGGACAACCCGAAGAGCCGGGACAGGGCCTGGTCGACGCGCTGACCCTCGAGCCCGTCGGGCACCGGGAGCGCTCGGTGCCGGCCCGCGGGACTGGTCACGTGCCTCCTCGCTCCGCTCGGCGGCACGCGCCCAGGGGTGCTGTGCCTTCTGCGTGACCTCGCCAGCTCGGTCACGCTGCCCATTGTGACCGGCGCGCCGTGTCGGGCGGCAGCTGCGCCGGTCAGCCGTGCGCCGGGGCGTCGTCCCCGGTGCGCCGGCTGCCGTCGAACTCGATGCCGCGCAGGGAGAGGACCACGCCCAGGATCCCGCCGCAGACGATCGCCGAGTCGGCGATGTTGAAGACCGGGTAGACCTCGCCGTCCGGCGCGAACACCGAGATGAAGTCGACGACGCCGCCGCGCAGGAAGCCCGGGTCCCGGAAGACGCGGTCGACGAGGTTGCCCACCGCACCGCCGAGCACCAGGCCCAGCGCGACGGCCCAGCCGCGGGAGAACAGCCGGCGGGCGGCGCGCAGGATGACCACCGCGACAGCCACCGCGATGAGCGTGAAGACGACGGTGAAGCCCTCGGCGAAGGAGAACGCCGCGCCGGTGTTGCGGGTGTGGGTCAGGTACAGCGCTCCGCCCAGCAGCCGGATGTCCGCCCCGCGCTCGACCGTGGCGACGACCAGCAGCTTGGTGGCCAGGTCCAGAGCCAGCACCGCCAGCGCCAGCAGGAGCAGCAGGCGGGTGTGGGGACGGCGTCCCGCGGTGTCCCGGGAGGCCGCGACGGCGCCGTCCTGGGGGTCGCTGGGTTCGGACAGGGGGGCTCCTCGGTCGATGGGCAGGACGGTGAGCGCGGCGGGCGCGGCCGGTGACCGCCGTCCGGAACCGACCATAGCGGCGGCCGCCGGCGAGCCCCGCCGCCGTCCACCGCGACCGGCGACCCCGGCGCCGGTGTGATCCATCTCATCGCCGGGTGCGAGGCATCTCACCGTCCGGGGTGACATGTTCGGAGGTCCGCTGGACGATGTTGGAGAGGCAACACTGTCTCCCCGAGCCGGAAGGCCCTCGTGTCCACCGATCTCGCCCCCGCCACCGACCCCGACGTGGTCCTCGTGGGCGGCGGCATCATGAGCGCGACCCTTGCGTCGCTGCTCGGTGTCGTCGCCCCCGACTGGAGCGTCACCGTCTTCGAGTCCGGGCCCACGGTGGCCGGCGAGAGCTCCGACGCCTGGAACAACGCCGGCACCGGCCACGCCGCCCTGTGCGAGCTGAACTACACGCCGATGGCCCAGGACGGCTCGGTGGACGTCAGCAAGGCCGTGACCATCAACGAGCAGTTCGCCGTGTCGCGGCAGTTCTGGTCGCGCCTGGTCCGCTCCGGGCTGACCGGGTCACCCAAGGACTTCATCACCCCCGTCCCGCACGTCAGCTTCGTGACCGGCGAGGCCAGCCGCTCCTACATGCGCACTCGCCACAAGGCGATGTCCGCCCAGCCGGTGTTCGAGGGGCTGGAGTACACCGACGACCCGGCCGTGCTGGCCGAGTGGGTGCCGCTGGTGATGGCCGGGCGCCCGGCCGACCAGATCGTCGCCGCGACCCGCTCCGCGGCCGGCACCGATGTCGACTTCGGGGCGCTGACGCGCCTCCTGCTCAGGGCCACCGAGGGGCGTGGCGTGCACGTGCACGTCAACCAGCGGGTCACCGGGGTGCAGCGCCGGGACGACGGCCGCTGGTCGGTCACCGTGCGCGACACGGTCAGCGGCGAGGAGCGCACCGTCCGCACCCGCTTCGTGTTCGTCGGTGCCGGTGGTGGCGCGCTGCCGCTGCTGCAGAAGGCCGCCGTCCCCGAGATCCGCGGCTTCGGCGGCTTCCCGGTGAGCGGCATGTTCCTGCGCACCCGCTCCCCCGAGTTGGTCTCGGCACACCAGGCGAAGGTCTACGGCCAGGCCGCCGTCGGCGCCCCGCCCATGTCGGTGCCGCACCTGGACCTGCGCCTCATCGAGGGGGACCATTCGCTGCTGTTCGGCCCGTACGCCGGCTTCTCGCCGAAGTTCCTCAAGGCCGGCTCGATGTTCGACCTGCCGCTGAGCGTGAAGCCGAACAACCTGAGCTCGATGCTCGGCGTGGCCCGCACCGAGCTGGCCCTGACGCGTTACCTGATCAGCGAGCTGCTCCAGTCGCGCAGCGACCGGCACAAGACGCTAACCGGGTTCGTGCCGCTGGCCGAGCAGGCGGACTGGGACATGATCACTGCGGGCCAGCGGGTCCAGGTGATCAAGCGCGACCCGGCGAGCGGCAAGGGCATGCTGCAGTTCGGCACCGAGCTGATCGTCGGCGGCGAGGGGACGATCGCCGGCCTGCTCGGCGCCTCCCCCGGCGCCTCGACGGCGGTCTCTGCGATGCTCACCGTGCTCGAGCGCTGCTTTCCCGACCGGATCGCCGCCTGGCGTCCGGCGCTGCAGGAGGCGATCCCCTCCTACGGCCGCCGGCTCAACGACGACCCGGCGCTGCTGGCCGAGGTCCGCGCCGAGACGATGCAGACCCTGGAGCTCAACGGCTGACCGCCCGGTCACCCCGGTCTGAGGCCGCCGTCGAGTCGGCGCACGGCCCCGACCTGGTGTACCCGGAGCACTCCGCCGGCAGCGGCGTCCGCGGGCCGCTCCGGCGGCGACGACGGAAAATACGTGGGCGTCCACCGACGACACCGCCACCCGTCCTCGTAGTGTCGGGACGGGGATGGCGGCGCGTCGCTCCCTGCAGGCGCCGGCCGGCTCAGCTCTCGTCCTGGGACAGCCGCAGCCCGGAGCCGGTGGAGAACACGTGCGACTCGCCGGGGCGGATCTGGACGTGCACGGTCTCGCCCTTGGACGGCGGCTTGCGGGCGTCGACGCGCAGGGTGAGCAGCTTGCCCTCGACGCCGCCGGCCCCGTCGCCGGTCTGGGCCGTGCCGTACGCAAAGGCGTCGGAGCCCAGCTCCTCGACGACGGCGATCTCCACCGGGAAGCCCTCCCCGGCGGGGACGAGGCTCACCGACTCCGGCCGGAACCCGAGGGTCGCCGTCCGGGCACCCTCCTCACCCAGGGCGGTCAGCGCCGAGCGCGGGAGCGGGACGACGTGCCCGCCGAGCACGGCGCCGGTGTCGCGGAGCTCGACCTCCACCAGGTTCATCGCCGGCGAGCCGATGAACCCGGCCACGAACACGTTGGCCGGCCGGTCGTAGAGGTTGCGGGGGGTGTCGACCTGCTGCAGGTAACCGTCCTTGAGCACCGCGACCCGGTCCCCCATCGTCATGGCCTCGACCTGGTCGTGGGTGACGTAGACGGTGGTGACGCCCAGCCGCCGCTGCAGGGCGGCGATCTCGGTGCGGGTCTGCACGCGCAGCTTGGCGTCGAGGTTGGACAGCGGCTCGTCCATGAGGAACGCCTGCGGCTGGCGGACGATCGCCCGACCCATCGCGACCCGCTGGCGCTGACCGCCCGACAGTGCCTTGGGCTTGCGCTCGAGGTACTGCTCCAGGTCGAGGATCTTCGCCGCCTCGTGCACCCGGCGGCTGATCTCGTCCTTCTTCATCCCGGCGATCTTCAGGGAGAAGCCCATGTTGTCCGCGACGGTCATGTGCGGGTACAGGGCGTAGTTCTGGAAGACCATCGCGATGTCCCGCTCCTTCGGCGGCAGGTGCGTGACGTCGCGGTCGCCGATGCGGATCGACCCGTCGGTGACCTCCTCCAGACCGGCGAGCATGCGCAGCGAGGTGGACTTGCCGCACCCGGACGGGCCGACGAGCACGAGGAACTCCCCGTCGGCGATGTCGAGGTCCAGCGCGTTGACCGACGGCCGGGGTGCACCGGGGTACTGCAGGGTGGCGTGGTGGTAGGTGATGGCGGCCATGGTCGGGTTCCTCCCGGGGGACGGTCGGTGGTCGGCCCGTGGCCTCGCCGGGGGCACACCCGACCGGCCACGGGGATTCGCTCAGCCCTTGACCGCGCCGGCGGTGAGGCCGCGGATGAAGAAGCGCTGCAGCGAGATGAAGACGATCAACGGGACGAGCATGCTGATGAACGCCCCGGCGGTGAGCAGCTGCCAGCTCTGCCCCTGGGACCCGACCAGGCTGGCCAGGTTCACCTGCACCACCTGGTTGTTGCCCGACCCGAGGAAGAGCAGGGCCACCAGCAGGTCGTTCCACACCCACAGGAACTGGAAGATGGCGAACGAGGCCAGGGCCGGGATCGACATCGGCATGATGAGCCGCCAGAACATGGTGAAGTGACTGGCCCCGTCCACCGAGGCGGACTCGATGATCGACCGGGGCAGCGTCTGCATGTAGGTCCGCAGGATGAAGATCGCCAGCGGCATGCCGAACCCGGTGTGCGCCAGCCACACGGCGGCGAAGGACCCGTTGAGCCCCGCCTGCCCGTAGAACTGCAGCAGCGGCACCAGCGCGACCTGGATCGGCACGACCAGCAGCGCGACGACCACGATGAAGAAGAAGTCCCGGCCGGGGAAGCGCATGAAGGTGAACGCGTAGGCCGCGAACGCGGCGATGAGGATCGGGATGATCGTCGCCGGGATCGCGACCACGAAGCTGTTGACGAACGCGTTGCCCATCCCGCGGCCTACCAGCACCTCGGAGTAGTTCTGCACCGTCCACTGGGTGAAGTCCAGCGGCGAGGCGAAGACCGTCCACCACCCCGTGGCGTTGATGTCGTCAGACGTGCGGAAGGACGTGACGAGCAGGCCGAAGGTCGGCACGATCCACAGCAGGCACAGGATCGCCAGGAAGGCCTTGACCAGCCAGTTGGCCTCACCGCGCCGCAGCCGGCCCGGCTTGTTCGGCGTGACCGCGGTGCCGCTGGGCGGCGCCGACGCGCGTTCCCCCGGGGTGCCCAGGGTGGGCGTCTGCGGGACGGACGTTGTCACGCGTTGGTCTCCTGCTTCTTGAAGTGCCGCACCTGGTACACCATGATCGGGATGACCGCGACCATGAGCAGGACGACGATCGTGGCGGCCCGGCCCCGGTCGCCGTTGGTGAACAGTTCGCCGAAAAAGGCCCGGGCGACCACGTCGGTGTCGAACCGGCCGTTGGTCATCACGTAGACGATGTCGAAGACCTTCATGACCGTGATGAGCACGGTGATGAAGACGGTGATCACCGTGGCCCAGATCTGCGGCAGGATGATCCGGCTGAAGATCTGCACCTCCGAGGCGCCGTCGAGGCGGGCGGCCTCCAGGGTCTCCTCGGGCACCGCCTTGATCGCCGAGGACAGCAGCACCATGGCGAAGCCGGTCTGCGTCCAGATGAGGATGATCATCAGCAGGAAGCTGTTGAGCTTCGCGGTGTCGATCTGCAGCCACGGCACGGGGTCCCCGCCGAAGGCCGTGACGACCGCGTTCAGCACACCGATCTGGGCCTGGCCCTCGGGCCGGAGGGTGTAGATGAAGGCCCAGACGGTGCCGGCGCTGACGGCGCTGATCGCCATGGGCAGGAAGATGAGCGACTTGACCGACTTCTCGCCGCGCGCGCCCAGGCGGTCGGTCATCACCGCCACGAGCAGCCCGAAGCCGATGACCACCGTCGGCACGACGACGATCCACAGCAGCGTGTTGAACAGGGTCGACCGGAACGTCGGGCTGCCGAGCAGGTCCACGTAGTTCTGGAGGCCCACGTAAGCCGTGGAGGTCCGGTTCGCGAAGCTGAAGTGGATGGTCTGCAGCGCGGGATAGATCAGGAAGAACCCGATGATGAGCATCGCCGGGCCCACGAACACGTAGGGCTTGACGCGGTGCTCCCACTTGCCGGGGAGCCGCTGGGCGACCTGGTTGAGCACCCAGTAGAGCAGCATCGCGCCGAGCACACCGCCCACGATGGCGATCAGCGCGTTGAGGATCTTGATGGTCATCGCACCCCTCCGTCTCTCCTGAGGTGGGGTGCGGGGGCCCGGTCAGCGCACCGACCAGGCCCCCGCGCCATACCTTGGCCTGCCCTATTCAGCCGGCCAGTTCGCCTCGATCCCGTCGAGGACCTCCTTCAGGTCCTGCTGCCCGGCGATCCATGCGGTCATGCCCTCCCAGAAGCTGCCGGCCCCGACGGCGCCCGGCATGACGTCCGAGGCGTCCACTGCCGTGGACGTCGACTCGGTCGCGAACGAGGCGATCGTCCGGGTGGTCTCGTCGGGGTAGTTGCTGGCGTCGAACGTGGTGTGCGGGGACAGCCAGCCGCCGGCCTGCGCCCACTCGGCGCCGAACTGGTCGGAGGCCAGGAACTCCATGACCTGCTTGACGTCCTGGTCCGCGGCGTTGAACGTCGTCGCCCAGTCACCGCCCAGGAGCACCGGCCGCTGCCCGGCCTCGCCGTTCGGGTCGGTCGGGGGCAGCTGGAAGATGTGCGTCTGGTTGTCCAGGTCGGCGGTCACGTCGGAGGGGAAGAAGTCGCCGCTGGCGATGAAGTTCCCCTGCCGCATCATCAGGCAGCCCGGCGGCTCGTCGAACATCGGGTTGCCGGCCGTGCCGAACGGGGTGCTGACGATCGCCTGCGCGCCGCCGAGGACGTTGCCCTCGGGCTGCCAGATGCTCTGGAACGTCTCCGCGGCCTCGACCACCGTCGGGTGGTTGAACGGCACCTCGTGCCGCGCCCACTGCTGGTAGAACTCCGGCCCGCCGACGCGGAGGACGTACTCCTCGATCCAGTCGGTGGCCACCCAGCCGGTCGCTTGGGCGTTCTCCATGCCGAGGCACCACGGTGCGGTGCCGGTGCCCTTGATCTGGTCGGCGAGGGCCAGCAGCTCCTGGTGCGTGGCGGGGTCCTGGTAGGTGTCCGGGAACGCCGGCGCCGGCGTCCAGACGACGCTCTTGACGGCCATCCGCATCGGGACGCCGTAGGCCTGGCCGTCGAGCTCGGTGGCCTCGACCAGGCCGGGGACCAGGGTCTCCTGCGCCGCCGCGAGGTCCACGGCTTCCCCGACCGGCTGCATCTGCCCGAGGCCGGCGATGTCGGTCAGCAGGCCCGGCTGCGGGAAGAGTGCGATGTCGGGGGCGTCGTTGCCCTGCACCCGGCTGCGGATCAGCGTGGCGAAGTCCGGGGAGGACACGTACTCGACGTCGATCCCCGACTGCTCCTCGAAAGGCGCGAGGGAGGCGTTGAAACCGTCGGCCTCGGCGCCGGAGAAGTTGCCGAAGATCTCGACCTTCTTGTCACCGGCCTCCCCACCGCCGCCACCGGCGCCGCCGCCACCACCGCCGCCGCCGCCGCCCTCACTCAGGCAACCGGTCGCGAGCAGCGCCACCGCGCTGACCGCCGCGACCCTGCCGACCGCGCGCCGTCGATCCACTGTTCCTCCTCGGTGTCCGTCCACGGTCCGGTGCGGACCCACAGCCCGGGGGGCCGATCGGCTGGACTGTGGCACACCCCGGTGACCGTCGCCACAGGCGGACGCACATCGCCGCCCAGCCGTTACCGGCTCCCGGGCGGTCAGTCCGCCCCGGTCGCCGCGCCGGTCTCACCGCGCCAGGAGGCCAGCCGGCCGGCCCGGCTCACCGCGCGCAGCCGCCGCTCGGCCTCCGCCCGCGATCCGCGTGCCGACACCAGCAGCGCCTGGTCACCGCGCATGAACCGGGTCGTCGGGCCGGGCACGAACGACCGACCGTCGCGGACGATGAGCACCACCGCGGCGTCCTCGGGCAGCCGCAGCTCCGGCAGGTAGACGCCGTGCAGCCGGGACCCCTCCGGCACGGTCAGCTGCATGAGCTCGGCGTCCAGCTCCTCCAGGGGTGCGGACTCCACCGCCACGTCCCGCGGGGTCATCGGGGTCGCGATGCCCAGCCGGCGGGCGACCCAGGGCAGCGACGACCCCTGGATCAGCGTGAAGACGACGACGAGCAGGAAGACGGTGTCGAAGACGACGGTCGCGCCGGGCACCTGGGCCGTGAGCGGGAAGGTGGCGAGCACGATGGGGACGGCCCCGCGCAGGCCGGCCCAGGAGATGAACACCTGCTGCCGCCACGGCATCCGGAACCACACCACGCTGAGGGCGACCGACAGCGGCCGGGCCACCAGCAGCAGCGCGCCGCCGACGAGCAGCGCGGGCAGCAGCGCGTCGTCCAGCCGGGACGGCGAGGCCAGCAAGCCCAGCAGCACGAACAGCCCGATCTGCGCCAGGGACGCCATGCCCTCGGCGAACCCGATGCTGGCCGCCCGGTGCGGCAGCGCGGCGTTGCCGAGCACCAGGCCGCAGAGGTAGACGGCGACGAAGCCGGAGGTGTGCAGCAGGTCGGCGAGGGCGAAGCCGAGCACGCAGAGGGCCAGGGTCGCCAGCGGGTAGAAGCCCGACAGCGGCAGCGCCGAGCGACGCAGCAGCCATGCCCCGCCGAACCCGAGGACGACGCCGATCAGCGCGCCGCCGGCGAGCTCGCCGGCGATCTCCAGCGCGGTCAGCCACCAGGGGTGGCTCTCGCCGCCGGTCAGCCGGTCGGCGAGGACGGCGACCAGCAGGATCACCGGCGCGTCGTTGAGGCCGCTCTCCACCTCCAGCGCGGCGACCATCCGCCGCGGGAGGGGCAGCCGGCGCAGTGTGGCGAAGACCGCCGCGGCGTCGGTCGAGCTGACCACCGCGCCGAGCAGGAGGGCGAAGGGCAGGGGCAGGTCCAGCAGCCACACCGCGACGGCCGCCGTCGCCACCACGCTGACCAGCACGCCGACCGTCGACAGCGCCAGTCCCGGTCCGAGAGCCCGGCGGACGTCGGTCCAGCGGGTGGTCAGACCGCCCTCGGCGAGGATGACGACGAGCGCGGCCACGCCGAGGGTCTGGGTGAGCGCGAAGTCCTCGAACTCGATGCCCAGGCCCTCCTCCCCCAGTCCGACCCCGAGGGCGAGGTACAGCAGCAGGCTGGGCAGGCCGAGCCGGTCGGACAGCCGCAGCGCGATCGCGGCCACCAGGACGACGGCCGCGCCGACGGCGAGCGCGACGGTGACCGTCGTGTTCACCGCACCCCCCTGACCACCTCCGCAGTCTCCCGTACGCCGGGGCCGGCGCCGCCCCGCGACCCGGCCACCGTGGCGGCGGTCCCCGCGGGCACGGGCGGCCCGCCCGGCGCCGGCCTCGGGGGCGGGGGCGGACCGGGTGGGAGAATCGGGTCGTGAGCTCATCCGGCCCCTTCCGCGCGCTGCCCTCCCAGGTCGACCTGCCCGCCCTGGAGCGGGAGATCCTGGGCCGCTGGGAGGCCGAGAAGGTCTTCGCCCGCACGCTGGAGGCCTCTGCCGGCCGGCCGCAGTGGAACTTTTACGAGGGCCCGCCCACGGCCAACGGGCGACCCGGCACCCACCACATCGAGGCGCGCGCGTTCAAGGACGTCTTCCCCCGCTTCAAGACCATGCAGGGCTGGCACGTGCCACGCCGCGCCGGCTGGGACTGCCACGGCCTGCCGGTGGAGATCGCCGTCGAGCAGGAGCTGGGCTTCGCCGGCAAGCCGGACATCGAGCGCTACGGGATCGCCGAGTTCAACGCCCGCTGCCGCGAGTCGGTGGAGCGGCACGTCGCCGACTTCAGCGACCTCACCCGCCGGATGGGCTACTGGGTCGACATGTCCACCGCCTACTGGACGATGGACCCGGCCTACATCGAGAGCGTCTGGTGGTCGCTCAAGCAGGTCTTCGACAATGGACTGCTCGTCGAGGACCACCGGGTCGCCCCCTACTGCCCCCGCTGCGGCACCGGGCTGTCCGACCACGAGGTGGCCCAGGGCTACGAGCCGATCACCGACCCGTCGGTCTACGTCCGGCTCCCGGTCACCGACGGCGAGTGGGCCGGCAAGGCCGAGCTGCTGATCTGGACGACGACGCCGTGGACGCTGCCGAGCAACACCGCGGTGGCCGTGCACCCCGACGTGACCTACGTCGTCGCCCGCACCGGGCAGGGCACCTTCGTCGTGGCCGAGCCGCTGGTGGCCGCCGTGCTGGGCGAGGAGGCCGAGGTGCTCGCCCGCACCACCGGCCGGGACTGGGAGCGGACGCACTACCGCCGTCCCTTCGAGCTGGTCGACTTCCCGGAGGGGGAGGACGCGCACTTCGTCGTCCTGGCCGACTACGTGACCACCGACGACGGCACCGGGCTGGTGCACCAGTCCCCCGCGTTCGGCGCCGACGACCTCGCCGTGTGCCGGGGCTACGGGCTGCCGGTGGTGAACCCGATCGACGCGACCGGGCACTTCGTAGCCGACGTCCCGCTGGTGGGAGGTCACTTCTTCAAGGCCGCCGACCCCGCGCTCGTGGAAGACCTGCAGGCCCGCGGCGAGCTGTGGCGCGAGCAGCGCTACGAGCACAGCTACCCACACTGCTGGCGCTGCCACACGCCGCTCATGTACTACGCGCAGCCGTCCTGGTACATCCGCACCAGCGCGGTCAAGGACCAGCTGCTCACCCAGAACGAGAAGACCTCCTGGCACCCCGAGCACATCCAGTGGGGCCGCTACGGCGACTGGCTGCGCAACAACGTCGACTGGGCGCTGTCCCGCGACCGGTACTGGGGGACCCCGCTGCCGGTCTGGCGCAACGACGCCGACCCGCAGCGCATGGTCGTGATCGGGTCGCTGGCCGAGCTGTCGGAGCTGACCGGCCGCGACCTCGCGGGCCTGGACCCGCACCGGCCGTTCATCGACGAGGTGACCTTCACGCTGCCCGGCGAGGACGGCACCTACCGGCGGGTGCCGCAGGTCATCGACGCCTGGTACGACTCCGGGTCCATGCCCTTCGCGCAGTGGGGGGCGCCGTACCGCAACCAGGCGGAGTTCGAGGCCGCCTACCCCGCGCAGTTCATCTGCGAGGCCATCGACCAGACCCGCGGCTGGTTCTACTCGCTGATGGCCGTCGGCACGCTGGTGTTCGAGCAGAGCTCGTACGAGAACGTGCTGTGCCTGGGCCACATCCTGGCCGAGGACGGCCGGAAGATGAGCAAGCACCTGGGCAACATCCTCGAGCCCATCCCGCTCATGGACCGGCACGGCGCCGACGCCGTCCGCTGGTTCATGCTCGCCGGCGGCTCCCCGTGGTCGGCCCGCCGGGTCGGGCACGAGACGCTGTCCGAGGTGGTCCGCAAGGTCCTGCTGACCTACTGGAACACCGCCAGCTTCTTCACCCTGTACGCCGAGACCAACGGCTGGGATCCGGCGGCCTCGCCCGCCCCGGCACGGGCCGAGCGGACGCTGCTGGACCGGTGGGCGCTGGCCACCCTGGCGCAGGTCACCGAGGGCGTCACCGCGGCGATGGAGGACTTCGACACCCAGGGCGCCGGCCGGCTGATCGCGCAGTTCGTCGACGACCTGTCCAACTGGTACGTGCGGCGCTCGCGGCGGCGGTTCTGGGACGGCGACCCGGCGGCGCTGGCCACGCTGCACGAGGTGCTCGACGTGCTGACCCGGCTGATGGCGCCCTTCACGCCGTTCGTCACCGAGGAGGTCTGGGGCCGGGCGGTCACCCCGGGTCTGGCCGACGCGGTCGACAGCGTGCACCTCGCCTCCTGGCCGGCCGTCGACGAGGACGCCCGCGACCCGCAGCTGGTCGAGCAGGTGGCGCTGGTGCGCCGGCTGGTCGAGCTGGGCCGCTCGGCGCGGACGTCGGCCAAGGTGCGCAC
>JALYNA010000060.1 GCA_030773455.1 Actinomycetota bacterium | reverse complement strand
GTGTCGGACCGGCTGGGCCGCAAGCGCGTGATGCTGGCCGCCATCGCCGCGACGGCGGCCGCCACGCTCGCGTGTGCGGCCGCGCCCGGGCTGCCCGCGCTGCTGGCCGCCCGGGTCGCGCAGGGACTGGCCATCCCGTTCGTCTTCGCGGTCGCGGTCGCCTACGTGGCCGAGGAGGTCGCCGGCCCCCGCGCAGCCGCGGTCAACGGCCTCTACGTCTCCGGGACGGCGTTCGGCGGCTTCCTCGGCCTTCCTCTCCGGGGCGGTGGCCGGGCCCCTGGGCTGGCGGGCCTCCTTCGTCGCGCTGGCGGGAGTGCTGCTGCTCGCGCTCGGCGCGGTGGCAGCCTGGCTGCCGAGGGAGCGGCGGTTCCGGCCGTCGGCCGGCCTCGTCAGCGGGCTGCGCGGCATCGGGAGCCACCTGCGCAACGGGTCGCTGCTGGGCACCTGCGCGCTGGGGGCGGCGGTGCTGTTCGTTCAGGTGGGCGCCTTCACCTATGCCGGGCTGCACCTGTCCGGGCCGCCGTTCGGGCTGGGCACGGCCGAGGTCGGGGCGGTCTTCGCGGTCTTTCTGGTCGCCGTGGTCGTCACGCTGCTGACCGGGCGGCTGGTGTACCGGGTCGGCCGCTGGGGGGTCCTCGTGCTGGCGACCGGAACCGTCCTCGCCGGTCTGGCGCTGACCCTCGTCCCGTCCACCGCCGCCGTCGTCGCGGGCCTGGCCGCCTCCTCCACCGGCGTGTTCGCCGCCCAGGCCTGCGCCACCGCGCAGGCGGCCGAGAGCGGGGGCGCGGCGCGGTCGATCGCGGTGGGGTTCTACCTGACCTGCTACTACGCGGGCGGGGGCCTCGGCGCGGTCGTCCCGGCGCCGCTGTTCGAGGCGGTCGGATGGGGCGCGTGCGTGGGGCTGCTCAGCGGCGTCGCCGTCCTCGGCGCGGTTGCGGCCCTGCTCGCCTGGCCGGCGGGCGCGGGACGGGCCGGGGCTCAGCCGCCCGCGAGCAGTGCGCGCACGGCGTCGAGCGTGTCGGCGTCGGCCGCGGACCGGTCCGGTCGGTAGCGCACCACCCGGGCGAAGCGCAGCGCGACGCCACCGGGGTAGCGGGTGCTGCGCTGGGCGCCGTCCAGGGCGACCTCGACGACCAGCTCGGATTTCAGCAGCACGCCCCACCCGGGCTGCTCGCGGGCCAGCTCCGGAAAGGTCCGGGTCTGCCAGTCCAGCAGCTCGTCGGTCATCCCCTTGAAGGTCTTGCCGACCATCACCGGCGCGCCGCCGTCCGGGTCGCGGGCGCCCAGATGGATGTTGGACAGCCGCCCGGAGCGCCGGCCGTACCCCCACTCCGCGCCCAGCACGACCAGGTCGAGGGTGTGCACCGGCTTGACCTTCTGCCACGCCCGGCCGCGCCGACCGGCGGCGTAGGGCGCGTCGAGCGCCTTGACCACCACGCCCTCGTGCCCCGCGCCGAGGGCGCCGTCGAGCACCTCGGCCGCCTGCTCGGGAGTGGGCCGGCGGACGCCGGGCATCCGCAGCGCGGCGTGCTGCTCGCCGGCCAGCAGCCGGGCCAGCGCGTCGAGGCGGACCGACAGCGGCTCGTCCAGCAGGTCGCGGCCGTCGAGGTGCAGCAGGTCGAAGAAGAACGGGCTGAGCAGGACCGTCTCGTCCGCGGCGCTGCCGAAGCGGCTCATCGTGTCCTGGAAGGCGCGTGGCCGGCCGTCGTCGTCCAGCGCCAGGGTCTCCCCATCCAGCACGGCGGTGATGCACGGCAGCGACCGGACCTGCTCGACCAGTTCGGGCACGCCATCGGTCACCTCGCGCAGGGTGCGGGTCCAGACGCGGACGACGTCGCCGTCGCGGTGCACCTGGATCCGCGCGCCGTCCAGTTTGTGCTCGACCGTGACGTCCTCGTCGAGGTCGGCTAGCGCGGCCTCCAGCGAGGAGCCGGGGCTGGCCAGCATCGGCCGGAGCGGGCGGCCGACCCGCAGCTGCACCGCCGCCAGCGCGGGCGTGCCACCGTCAAGGGCCGTCGCGGCCGTCTCCGCCAGGCTGCCGGAGAGCATGAACGCCCGCCGCACGGTCGCGGCCGGCACCTCGGCGGCCGTGGCGACCGCATCCAGGACGACGCCCTCGAGCGCCCCCTGTCGCAGCTCGCCGGTCAGCAGCCGCACAAGGAACCGCTGCTCGTCGGCGGTCGCCGCGGCGAGGAGTTGTTCGAGGACAGCCTCCCGCCGGCTCACCGACCCCGTGCCGGTGATGCCGGCGAGCTTGGTGAGGGCGCGGTCGACGTCGCTCACGCCCAGCCGCGGGGAGCCCGCCGGGTCGGAGGCGCGGCGGGCGAGGGTTCGCCAGCCGACGCCCAGCCGGCCCTGCAGGGTGTCGCCGGCCAGCCACGCGGTGACCGGCCGTACCTCGTCGCCGTCCGCGCGGCGCAGCAGGTCGGCGATGGCCGCGGCCTTGGCCGTGCGCGACCGGGTGTCCGCGACCGCCGCAGAGGTGGCGACGACGTCGGCGAGCAGCACGGCGCCATGGTGGCAGCCGCATTCGACCATCCGGTGCGGTCAGCCCGCCGCCAGGTGTGCCTGCCGGTGAGACGGTCGCGCCGAGGCCCCTGCCGACCGACCAGCCCATGTGCCGTCGTCCCGTCTTGCCGACCCGACGCTTCGGACGTACGATCGAACATATGTTCGATGACATGATCACCGGTGTGCGGGGTGCTGCTGCGCCTGTCGTGGGGTGGGCGTCGGGGCCGCTGGGTGCGGTGCAGGCGGCGGATCGGGAGATCGCGCGGGCCACGGCGGTGCGGGCGCGGGCGGTGGCGGAGTTCGCGGCGTCGCGGCCGGCGTCGGTGGACTGGGCGCAGGGTGAGCGTGGGGCGATGAGTGCGGAGCGGTGGGCGGCGCGGGCGGAGGTGTTGCGGTCGGTGAGTGAGTGGGCCACTCCGGAGCTGTCGGTCGCGCTGAACCTCACCCAGCAGGGTGCTGAGGCCCTGTTGGAGGAGTCGCTGACGCTGGTGCACCGGCTGCCGGGCACGTTGGCGGCGTTGGAGGCCGGGGTGGTGCACCGCGGGCACCTGTGGCACCTGATCGACAAGGTCGCCCCGATCGCCGACGAGGGCCTGCGGGGGTCGGTGGAGGCTGAGCTGCTGGCGTGGATGGCTCAGC
Source organism: Actinomycetota bacterium (assembly GCA_030773455.1). Lineage (GTDB taxonomy): Bacteria > Actinomycetota > Actinomycetes > Mycobacteriales > Geodermatophilaceae > Geodermatophilus. The sequence continues at coordinate 829 of JALYNA010000060.1, read as the reverse complement.
GCAGCCGGGTGACCTCGCCGAGCCAGTTGGGCGACAAGGCCCGCAAGGTGGTCGCCCGGCGGGACGCAACCGCGGCGGCCCGCCGGCTGGCCCGGGCGCTCAGGGAGCGCGGCATCTTTCTGCGCCCGGAGCGGGCCGAGGGGATGGCTGCGCTGACGGTGGTGTGCGCGATGCCGGAGGCCAAGGCGCTGTATGCGGCGCTGGCCGGCTACGCCGACGCGCTGGTCGACGACCCTGACGGCCCGCCCCGGACCCGGGGGCAGAAGATGGTCGACGCGCTGGTCGAGCTGGTGCTGCGGCCGGGGGAGGGTGAGCTGCCGCCGGTGCGGGTGCTGCTCACCGTCGTGGCCTCGGTCGCCACCCTGCTGGGTGGGGACGCTCCCGGTGAGGTCGACGGGGAGGTGGTGGGCGCGGAGATGGTCCGCCAGTTGGTGCGCGCCTTCGCCGGCCGCGGCCCGATCGGGGCGGCAGCCGCGGACGCCGGGGATGCCGCCGCTGCGCCGGTGCCCTGGCAGGAGACCGAACAGGCCGAGCTGGCCGCCTGGTGGGACGAGGTGGAACGCCGGGTGCTGGCCGGTGAGCTGCCCGACGAGCCGGAGTGGGATCCCGACCCGCTCCCCGCTGATGCGGCGCCGGAGTACTGGCCGCCGCAGGCCTGCGCTGACCCAGTTCGGTGCGCTGATTCAAGTGCCCGTCCCGCCCTGCATGCGCCGACGTGGACCCCGGTCCCGCGCCGGTCGCGGACGCCGGCCCGCCACCGGACACCGGCCGGCCACCGGACGCCGGTTCGCCACCGGGCGGCGGCTGGTGGGCCGACGCGGACCGGGCG
>JALYNA010000059.1 GCA_030773455.1 Actinomycetota bacterium | reverse complement strand
GAGCCGAGGCTGGAGACGGGGGAGAGGTACTCGTCGGCGAGCAGCCGCATCATCAGCGCGCAGGTGTGCCAGCCACTGGCGATCAGCCCGCCGAAGGGGCCGGCCGCGGCGGCCTCGGCGTCGACGTGGAAGGGCTGCGGGTCGAAGCGGCGGCCGAAGTCGACGACGTCGGCCTCCTCAACCCGCAGGGGGCCGTGCTCGGCGGTCGTGCCCGGGACGTAGTCGTCGAACCAGCGCTCGTTCACCGGACCGACCGTAGGGCAGCCGTGTTGCCAGCGCCTGGGCACGCGGCGTTACGGTGCCAGCGTGCTGCCCCCTCCCGGCCCCCTGGCGGGGATCCGCGTCGTCGAGCTGGCCGGGCTGGGGCCCGCTCCCTACGCCTGCCTGCTGCTGGCCGAGCTGGGCGCCGACGTCGTCCGGGTGGACCGCCCCAGCGGCGGCACGCAGCTGGTACCGCCGGAGCAGGACGCGCTGGGCCGCAGCCGCCCGTCGCTCGCCGTCGACCTCAAGAGCCCGGCCGGCCGCGACGTCGTCCTCCGGCTGGTGGCGTCCGCCGACGTGTTCGTCGAGGGGCTGCGCCCCGGGGTCACCGAGCGGCTCGGCGTCGGGCCCGACGAGTGCCTGTCCCGCAACCCGCGGCTGGTCTACGCGCGGATGACCGGCTGGGGCCAGGACGGCCCGCTCGCCGACCGGGCCGGGCACGACATCAACTACCTCGGCCTCACCGGCGCGCTGCACGCCATCGGGACGGCGGAGGCGCCGGTGGTCCCGCTCAACATCGGCGCTGATTTCGGCGGCGGGGCGCTGTTCCTCGTCGTCGGCGTGCTGGCCGCGCTGCTGGAGCGGGGCACCAGCGGGCGCGGCCAGGTGGTCGACGCGGCCATGGTCGACGGTGCCAGCTCCCTGGTCACGATGGTCTACGGGCTGCTCGGCGCCGGCCGCTGGACCGACGGCCGCGCGGCCAACCTGCTCGACGGCGCCGCGCCCTTCTACGGCACCTACGCCTGCGCCGACGGCCGGCACGTCGCCGTGGGCGCCATCGAGCCGCAGTTCCACGCCCAGCTGCTCGCCGGGCTGGGCCTCGACGCCGCCGGGCACGGCCCGCAGCTCGACGTCGCCCGCTGGCCGGAGCAGCGGGCGCGGATCGCCGCCGCCTTCGCCACCCGCACCCGTGACGAGTGGGCCGCGGCCTTCGCCGGCACCGACGCCTGTGTCACCCCGGTCCTCGGGCTGACCGAGGCGCCGCACCACCCGCACCTGGCCGCCCGGGGCACCTTCGCCGACCGCGGCGGGCACCCCGAGCCGGCCCCGGCCCCGCGCTTCTCGCGCACCCCGGGCGCGGTCCGCGGCGGCCCGCGCGCACCCGGCCAGGACACCCGCGCGGCGCTGGCCGCGTGGGGCTTCGGCGACGAGGAGGTGGCCGGCCTGCTGGAGGCCGGCGCCGTGGTCCAGGCGGACTGAGGAGGTCTGGTGGACGAGGTGCTGGTCGAGCGGCGCGACGGCGTCCTGCTCGTCACGATCAACCGGCCGCAGGCGCGCAACGCGCTCACCCGTGCCGTGGCCGAGGAGGTGGCCGCGGCGGCCGACGAGCTGGACGCCGACGACGGGCTGCGGGTCGGCGTCCTCACCGGGACGGGGAGCATCTTCTCCGCCGGCATGGACCTCAAGGGGTTCCTGCGCGGGGAGACCCCGTCCATCCCCGGCCGCGGCCTGTGCGGCATCACCCAGACCCCGCCGCGCAAGCCGCTGATCGCCGCGGTCGAGGGCTGGGCGCTGGCCGGTGGCTTCGAGCTCGTGCTCGCCTGCGACCTCGTCGTGGCCGCCGAGACCGCGCGGTTCGGGGTGCCCGAGGTCAAGCGCTCCCTGGTTGCCGCAGCCGGCGGTGCGCTGCTGCTGCCCACGCGGGTGCCGGCCAACGTGGCGATGGAGATGCTGCTGACCGGCGACCCGATCGACGCCCGGCGGGCCGCGGAGGTCGGGCTGGTCAACCGGCTCACCCCCGAGGGCGGCGCGCTGGAGGGCGCCCTCGCGCTGGCCGCGACCGTCGCCGCGAACGGCCCCCTGGCCCTGGCCGCGACCAAGGCGGTGGTCCGGGGCAGCGCCGGCTGGGGGCCGGAGGAGCGCTGGGAGCGGCAGGCCGAGTTGGTCGCGCCCGTCATGGCCAGCGAGGACGCCCGGGAGGGCGCCGCCGCCTTCGCCGAGAAGCGGTCCCCGGTCTGGCGGGGGCGCTGAGGACCCTGACGTGTCCGCGCCGGACCCGATCAGCCAGGATGGACGCGTACGAGGGGGAAGGAGGGCCACCGTGGGCAAGCACCGGGCACGCGACGCGGACCCCACCGACTTCGACGCGGCCACCAGCGCGCTCGTCGACGTCACCGGGGACTACGAGGTCGACGTGGCGCACACGCGCATCGGGATCCGCGCCCGGCACGCCATGGTGACCACCGTGCGCGGGTCGTTCACCGACTTCTCCGGGACGGCGCACCTCGACGTCGCCGACCCGGCGGCCAGCTCGGTGACGCTGCGCATCGCGACGGCGAGCATCGACACCGGTCAGCCCGACCGGGACGCGCACCTGCGCTCCGCGGACTTCCTCGACGTCGAGACCTTCCCCGAGATCGTCTTCTCGTCCACCGACGTCGAGCAGGTCGACGCGGAGACCTACACGGTCACCGGCGACCTCACCATCCGGGACACCACCCGGCCGGTGTCGGTGGACTTCACGCTGACCGGCTCGGCCAAGGACCCGTTCGGCTTCACGCGGGTCGGCTTCGAGGGCGCGCTGGCGATCAAGCGCAGCGACTGGGGCCTGACCTGGAACACTCCCCTGGACACCGGTGGCGTGCTGGTCAGCGACCGCATCCAGATCGAGTTCGACGTCTCCGCCGTCCGCACGTCCTGAGCACGGACCCCCTGCCGCCGGCGCCGGAGTGAACAGCGAGCACCCCGCGCCGGCCGCCTTCCCGTTCCGGGCGGCGGTGCGGGTCTGGTTCGCCATCTCGCTGCAGACCTTCGGCGGTCCGGCCGGGCAGATCGCCGTCATGCAGCGCACGCTGGTCGACGAGCACCGGTGGATCGGGCAGCGCCGGTTCCTGCACGCGCTGAATTACTGCATGCTGCTGCCCGGCCCGGAGGCCCAGTAGCTGGCCACGTACGTCGGCTGGCTGCTGCACGGCACGCGGGACGGGCTGGTCGCCGGCGGGCTGTTCGTGCTCCCGGGACTGGTGGCGCTGCTGGCGCTCTCGGCGGTCTACGTGGCGTTCGGCGAGACCCCTGCCGTCCTCGCGGTGCTGTCCGGGCTCGCGTCCGCGGTGCTGGCGATCGTCGCCCAGGCCGTCCAGCGCGTCGCCCGGCGCGCGCTGGACAGGTGTGCGCTGACCGGGATCGCGGTCGCGGCGTTCCTCGCCCTGGCGCTGTTCGGCGTCCCGTTCCCGGTCGTCGTCGCCCTCGCCGGGCTCATCGGCTGGGCGCTGGGCCGATGGTGCCCCGCCGCGCTGCCACAGGAGGCGGCGGCGGGTGGCGACGGGCCGCCGCCGGTCGTCCCCGACGACGTCCTGCACTCCGAACTCCCCACCGGGCGACGCACACTGCGCGTGCTGCTGGTCGGCCTGCTGGCGTGGGGCGTGCCCGTGGCCGGGGTCGCGGTGCCCGCCGGCGCGGGCAGCGTCCTCACCCAGCAGGGGCTGTTCTTCTCCGGCGCGGCGGTGGTCACCTTCGGCGGGCGTACGCGGTGCTGGCCTACGTGGCTCAGCAGGCGGTGGAGACCCACGGCTGGCTGGGGCCGCGGGAGATGGTGCGCGGGCTGGCGCTGGCCGAGACGACGCCCGGGCCGCTGATCATGGTCGTGCAGTTCGTCGCCTTCCTCGGCGCGTACCGGGACCCCGGCGCGCTGCACCCATGGGCCGCCGCTGTCCTCGCCTCGCTGCTGGTCATCTGGGTGACCTTCGTGCCGAGCTTCCTGTTCGTGCTGCTCGGGGCGCCCTACATGGAGTGGCTGCGCGGCAACCGCTCGCTGTCGGCGGCGCTGACCGGGATCACCGCGGCGGTGGTCGGGGTGATCGCCAACCTAGGCGTGTACTTCGCCGTCCACACGCTGTTCTCCCGGCATCTCCAACGTCGATCGCGGGCCGCTGCACCTCGAGCTGCCCGACCCGACCACGCTGCGGCCGGTGCCGCTGGCCATCGCGACGGTGGCCGCGGTGCTGCTGTTCCGGCTGCGCTGGCCGGTGCTGCGGACCCTCGGGGTCTGCGCGCTGCTCGGCCTGGCCGCGGGGCTGGCCGGGCTGCCCGTCGGCTGACACCGATGAGTTCGGCTGCCGCGCGCGGTCGTAAGGGCACCGACGAGAGGACGACGACCATGACTGCCACTTCACGCCCCTCCACCGGCCGGCCGCAGCGCAGCGGCCCGCTGGACACCGCGTTCACCGCGCCGCTGCAGCGCAGCCCGGCCCCCGGCGGCTGGACCTACGTCCAGATGCCCGGTTCCGCGGAGTTCTTCGGCACCCGCGGGCTGGTCAAGGTGCGCGGCACGATCGACGGCTCCCCGTTCCACAGCTCCTTCATGGCCCTGGGCGACGGCACCCACAAGCTGCCGGTCGCCGCCGAGGTCCGCCGGGCCATCGGCAAGGAGGCCGGCGAAACGGTCACCGTGCACCCTGCAGGAGCGCCTGGGCTGAGCCCCGGCGGTCCGGGAGCCGCCGGGGCGCTGGGCGCCGGCCGGAGGACGACGTCGCCATCGTCGCCGTCCGCTGCCACGGCGAGGACGGTGCAGCAGCCGACAGCCAGGCCCCCCGCCACGGACCGCTGACCTGCGGGCGGCATGCTCGGCGGACCGCACCCCGAGCCCCGTGGAGGACCGTCGATGTCGACCCTGTCCGCGTTCGCCGCCGCGCTGGCCGCCGGGAGCATCGAGGTCGTCGACCTCACCGCCCCGCTGTCGGCGCAGACCCCGGTCATCGCGCTGCCGCCCCAGTTCACGCAGACCGCGCGCTTCGAGCTGGAGGAACTCAGCCGGTACGACGACCGTGGCCCGGCCTGGTACTGGAACAACTTCCGGACCGGTGAGCACACCGGCACGCACTTCGACGCGCCCAACCACTGGGTCACCGGCGCCGACGGCGAGGACGTCTCCTCCGTCCCGGCCGCCCGGCTGGTCGGCCCCGCCGCCGTCCTGGACTTCTCCGCCGAGGCGGGTGCCGACCCCGACTTCCTGCTCGAGGTCGGCCACGTGCGCGCGTGGGAGGCCGAGCACGGCCCCCTGCCCGAGGGCGGCTGGCTGCTCTACCGCACCGGCTGGGACGCGCGCAGCCAGTCGCAGCAGGAGTTCCTCAACGCCGACGAGACCGGCCCGCACACCCCCGGCATCGCACCGGAGTGCGCCCGCTGGCTGGCCGAGGAGGCCCCGGTGATCGGCCTGGGCGTGGAGACCGTCGGCACCGACGCCGGCGCCGCGCACTCCTTCGACCCGCCGTTCCCCTGCCACGCGGCGCTCATGGGCAGCGGCAAGTACGGGCTCACCCAGCTGCAGAACCTGGCGTCCCTGCCGCCGACGGGGGCGGTGCTGGTGGCCGCGCCGCTGCCCATCGTCGCAGGCTCCGGGTCCCCGGCGCGGGTGCTGGCCCTGGTGGACCGGGGATGAGCCGCACCAGCGTCGCGGACGCGGTCGGCGCGGCGCTGGTCGGCTGCGGGGTGGACACCGCGTTCGGCGTGGTCGGGTCGGGCAACTTCGCCGCCACCAACGCGATGGTGGCAGCCGGCGCCCGGTTCGTGGCGGCCCGGCACGAGGGCGGTGCCGCCACGATGGCCGACGCCCACGCGCGGATGGCCGGCCGGCCCGCGGTCCTGAGCGTGCACCAGGGCTGCGGTCTCACCAACGCACTCACCGGCATCACCGAGGCCGCCAAGAGCCGGACGCCGCTGGTCGTGCTGGCCGCCGAGGCGGCCTCGCGGCTGTCCAACTTCGCCGTCGACCAGGCTGGGCTGGCGGCCGCGGTGGGCGCGGTCCCGATGCGCGTCACCTCCGCCGGGACGGCGCTCGGCGAGGTGGCCGCCGCCGTCGGCACCGCCGTCCACGCCCGCCGCACCGTGCTGCTC
>JALYNA010000058.1 GCA_030773455.1 Actinomycetota bacterium | reverse complement strand
GCCTTCTCGATGGCGTCGAGCTCCTCGCGGCTGATCAACCCGCGGGCGCAGGCACCGACCCCTTCGAAGACGTCGATGATCGTCAGGTTGTCCCGGTCACCGAGCCGGCCGGGCAGGATCGACCCGGAGTAGACGAACACGCTGGCGAGGTCCAGGCGGGCCGCCGCCATCAGCATCCCGGGCAGCGACTTGTCGCAGCCGGCCAGCAGGACCGTCCCGTCGAGCCGCTCGGCGAACACGACCGTCTCCACCGAGTCGGCGATCACCTCGCGGGACACCAGCGAGGCGCGCATGCCCTCGTGGCCCATGGAGATGCCGTCGGAGACCGAGATGGTGCCGAACTCCAGCGGGTAGCCGCCGGCGGCGTGCACACCGTCCTTCGCCCGCTTGGCCAGCCGGTCCAGCGACAGGTTGCACGGCGTGATCTCGTTCCACGACGATGCGACGCCGATCTGCGGCTTCTCCCAGTCGTCGTCGCCCATCCCGACCGCCCGCAGCATCGCGCGGGCCGGCGCCCGGGTGATGCCGTCGGTCACCTCGCGGCTGCGGGGCTTGACGTCGGCGCTGGTGCGGGGTTCCTCCACGGTGGTCACTCGTTCTCCTCGCTGACGCTCGTCGCCCTGGTGCCAAAGGGTGCTGTGCTCCTGCGTGAGCTCGCACGCTCGCTCACGTCCGGCGATGCTAGGCCGGTTCCGGGCTCCCGCCGAGGGAGCGTCGATACTGGTACCGACACCACCACCGACTCCCGGAGCCCTCGTGCCCACGCCCAGCACCGCCCGTCGCGAACTTGCGGAGTTCCTGCGCTCGCGCCGCCGCCAGGTCGACCCCCGGCTCGCCGGGCTGCCCGCCGGCGGTCCGCGACGGACGCCGGGGCTGCGCCGGGAGGAGGTCGCGCTGCTCTCCGGGGTGAGCCACACCTGGTACACGTGGCTGGAGCAGGGCCGCGACATCCGGCCGTCGCGGCAGGTGGTCGACGCGCTGGCCCGCACACTGCGGATGTCGCCCGCCGAGCACGAGTACGTGCTGCGGCTGACCGGACACGGCGGCACGGCCCCGGCCGGCGCGGCCGACGGCATGCCCGCCCACGTGCAGCGGCTGCTCGACGCCCTGGGCCCCTCCCCCGCCTACGCGATCACCGCCGGCTGGACGATCGTCGGCTGGAACCGCGCCTACGAGCGGCTCTACCCGGGGGTGGCCGCCGTGCCCGCGGGCGAGCGCAACCTGCTGTGGCTGGTGTTCACCGACCCGGCGGTCCGCTCCCTGCTCGCCGACTGGGCGGGTGACAGCCGCCGCTTCCTGACCCAGTTCCGCGCCGAGGTGGGCCCCCGGCTGGCCGACCCGGAGGTGGTCGACCTCGTGGCCCGGCTGGAGACGGCCAGCCCGCATTTCCGCACCGGCTGGGCCAGCCACGACGTCGACCGGTTCAGCTCCTCGGAGCGGCGCTTCGAGCACCCGCGGGTCGGGACGTTGCTGCTCGAGCACCACCAGCTCACCCCGGCCGACGCCCCGGGCCTGCAGCTGGTCGTCTACACGGCCGTCGAGGGCGGCGACGCGGCCGACCGGCTGGGGCGGCTGTCGGCCTGACCCGTTCTGGGAGGATGTGCGGACGTGGCCACAGCGCGCTTGCGGATGACCCGGGTGGCGTTGCTGCCGGTCCTCGCCCTGGGGATCTGCGTCCTGCCCATCGCGTTCGCTGCCTCCTGGACGCCGGTGTTCCTGCTCGTGCCCGTCCTGGTCGCGGTCTGGGTGCTCCGGACCGGGGTGGACGTCGGCGGGGACGGCGTGACGGTGCGCTCCCTGGTCGCCGCCCGGCACGTGCCCTGGGGGTGAGGTGGCCGGCTTCCGCGTCGCCGAGCGCGGCGACCTGTGGCTGGTCACCACCTGTGGCACGGAAGTGCGGCTACCGGTGCTGCGCGCCCGCGACCTGCCCCGCCTGGCCGCCGTGTCCGGGGACCGCATCCCGGATCCCCGGTAGCGGGCCGCCGCGGCCGGCCGCCGGGCGCTGGCGCGCACGTACTGTGCAGGGGGTGAGCCGTCAGCACGCGCGACGGGTACGGGGCCGGGCCGGCGCCGCCCTGCTGGCCGTCGTCCTGGCCGGGTGCGGCAGCGACGGCTACGAGCCGGCCGGCCCGTTCCGCCCGCAGGCCGAGGGGCCGCCGCCGCAGGTCGGCCCGCCCACCGAATCCCCCCGGGTGCCCGGTCCGGGTGATCCGGCCGATCCGGAGGCCGACGAGGCGCCCGGCGACCCCAACGTGGTGGCCTCCGGCCTGACCGTCCCCACCGGCCTGGTCGTGCTGCCCGACGGCAGCGCGGTCGTCGGGGAACGGGAGACCGGGCGGCTGCTGCAGGTCTTCCCCGACCGCTCCCCCGCCCGGGAGCTGATGACCGTCGGGGGCATCGACACCGCCGGGGACGGCGGGCTGCTGGGGCTGGCGCTCTCGCCGACCTTCGTCGAGGACGGGCTGTTCTACGCCTACGTCTCGACGGCCACCGACAACCGGGTGGTCCGCTTCCCCATGGGCGGCACCCCGAACCCGGTGTTCACCGGCATCCCCCGCGGCGAGACGCACAACGGCGGTGGGCTGGTCTTCGCCGCCGACGGCACGCTGTTCGTGGGCACCGGGGACACCGGCGACGCGGCCCTGGCCCAGGACCCCGCCTCGCTGGCCGGCAAGGTGCTGCACGTCGACGTCTTCGGTCGCCCGGTCGGAGCGGGCCCGGTGTACGCCAGCGGGCACGCCGACGTGACGGCGCTGTGCCTGGGCGGGGAGCAGGCGCTGTACGCCACCGACGACTCCGCCTCGGGGCCCGACGAGCTCGCCGTCGTCCCCGAGGGCGGCGACGCCGGCTGGCCGACGGAGGGCCCTGGCAGCACCGGCCCGGTCGTGCAATTCCCCGCGACCGAGGGTGGGCTCGGCGGCTGTGCGGTCGCCGGACGCACGGTCTTCCTCGGCGCCCTCGACGGCCGCCGGGTGCACACGGTGACGCTCGACAACAGCGGCGCGCTCGCCGGCGAGCCGACCGCGTTCCTCGCCGACCGGTACGGCCGGTTGCGGACCGTCGTCCTCGACCGGGAGGGCGCGCTGTGGATCACGACGTCCAACCGGGACGGCGTCGGCACCCCGGCCGAGGACGACGACCGCGTGCTGCGCGTCTTCCCTCCCGGCGGGGTCTCGAACTCCCCGCTGTGACCGGCTCTCCTGACGATCATGGCGCCGTGACCACCGTCGCGGTCGGCGAGGTGGTCACGGCGCCATGATCGCGGGGCTCAACCAGCGACGACGCGCTCCTCGAGCATCCGCTTGACCGTCGCGGCGTCCGCCTTGCCCCGGGTGGTCTTCATGACCGCGCCGACGAGCGCGCCGAGCGCCTGCACCTTGCCGGCCTGCACCTTGGCGACGACGTCTGGCGCCCCGGCGATCGCGGCCTCCACGGCGGCGACCAGCTCGTCGGACTCCCCCATCACGGCCAGACCGCGGGCCTGCACCACCTGCGCCGGGTCACCCTCGCCGGCGAGCACGCCGTCCAGCGCCTGGCGGGCCAGCTGGTCGTTCACGGTGCCCTCGGCGACCAGGCGGGTCAGCTCGGCGACCTGCCGCGGCGTCACGGCCAGCTCGGAGAGCTGCACGCCGGCGTCGTTGGCCCGGCGGGCCAGCTCACCGAGCCACCACTTGCGGGCGTCGGCCGCGGTGGCGCCGGCGGCCACGGTGGCGTCGACCAGGCCGAGGGCGCCGGCGTTCACCAACCAGGCCATCTCGGTGGCCGACAGCCCCCACTCCTCCTGCAGCCGCGCCCGGCGGGCGGCCGGCAGCTCCGGCAGCTCGGCAGCGAGCTTCTCCACCCACTCGGCGTCCGGCGCCACCGGCACCAGGTCGGGCTCGGGGAAGTACCGGTAGTCGGTCGCCTCCTCCTTGCTGCGCCCCGGCGAGGTGCTGCCGGTGTCCTCGTGGAAGTGCCGGGTCTCCTGCAGCACCCGGCCCCCGGCGTCGAGGACTGCGGCCTGGCGGCGCATCTCGTACCGGACCGCCCGCTCGACGCTGCGCAGCGAGTTGACGTTCTTGGTCTCGGTGCGGGTGCCCCACTCCAGGCTGCCGACCGGCGCCAGCGAGGTGTTCACGTCGCAGCGCAGGCTGCCCTGCTCCATCCGGACGTCGGAGGCGCCGAGGGTCTGGATGATCTCGCGCAGCTCGGTGACGTAGGCGCGGGCGACCTCGGGGGCCAAGGCGGCGGCGCCGGGGATCGGCCGGGTGACGATCTCGACCAGCGGGATGCCGGCCCGATTGAAGTCGACCAGCGAGTGCGAGGCGCCGTGGATGCGCCCGGTGGAACCGCCGACGTGCAGGTTCTTGCCGGTGTCCTCCTCCAGGTGCACCCGCTCGATCTCCACGCGATAGGTCTGGCCGTCAACCTCGACGTCCAGGTGACCGGCGGTGCACAGCGGCTCGTCGTACTGGCTGGTCTGGAAACCCTTCGGGATGTCCGGGTAGAAGTAGTTCTTCCGGGCGAAGCGGCACCACGAGGCGATCCGGCAGCCCAGCGCCAGCCCGATGCGGATGGTCGCCTCGATGGCGGCGGCGTTGGCCACCGGCAGCGAGCCGGGCAGGCCCAGACAGACCGGGCAGGTCTGGGTGTTCGGCTCCGCGCCGAAGGTGGTGGCGCAGCCGCAGAACATCTTCGACGCGGTGCCCAGCTCGACGTGGGTCTCCAGGCCGATGACGGGCTCGTAGCGGGTGAGGAGCTCGTCGTAGTCGACGAGGGTGTCGCTCATCTCGGGTTGGTCTCCTTCGGACCGGTGCGGCCGCTCAGCCACGCGCCGACGGCGGTGAGCACGCCCAGGACGATGAAGACGGCGAAGAACGCCTCGCCGGTGGCGCTCCAGCCCACGACGCCCATGAGGACGACGAACGCGGTGAGGGCCCAAGCGGCCTTGAGTGCGCCGTTCACGCCGGAGCCTCCGTCCGGCTGGTGAGCTGCTCGAGGAACCGGGAGCCGCGGGCCGCGTCCAGCGCCGCCTCGACCGCCGCGCCGACCCGGTAGCAGCGGTCGTCGGCCAGCGCCGGTGCCATGACCTGGAACCCGACCGGCAGCCCCTCGGACAGCCCGCAGGGCACCGAGATCGCCGGCAGCCCGGCGAGGCTGGCCGGCAGCGTGCACAGGTCGGCGGCGTACATCGCCAGCGGGTCGTCGACGCGTGCGCCGATCGGCCAGGCCACCGTGGGGCTGGTCGGGCTGACCAGCACGTCGACGTCGTCGAAGGCGGCGGTGAAGTCGCGGGTGATCAGCGTGCGGACCTTCTGCGCCTGCCCGTAGTAGGCGTCGTAGTAGCCGGCCGACAGGGCGTAGGTGCCGAGCACGATCCGCCGCTTGACCTCCGGGCCGAAGCCCTGCTCGCGGGTCAGCGACATGACCTCCTCGAGGGAGCGGCTGCCGTCGTCCCCCACCCGCAGGCCGAAGCGCATGCCCTCGAAACGGGCGAGGTTGGACGACGCCTCGCTGGGCGCGATCAGGTAGTAGGCCGGCAGCGCCAGGTCGAAGGCCGGGCAGGAGACCTCGCGGACCTCGGCGCCCATCCCCTGGAGGAGCGCCACGGTCTCCCGCACGCGGTCCAGCACCCCCATGTCGTAGCCGTCGGTGTGCCCGTCGCCGCCCAGCTCGCGGACGACGCCGACGCGCAGGCCGGCCAGCTCGCCGCGGGCACCCTCCTGCGCGGCCTTGACCAGGACCGGCACGGGAGCGTCGATGCTGGTGGAGTCGCGCGGGTCGTGCCCGCCGATCGCCTCGTGCAGCACCGCGGCGTCGAGCACGGTTCGCGCCATCGGCCCGGCCTGGTCGAGGCTGGAGGAGAACGCGATCAGGCCGTAGCGGGAGACGGAGCCGTAGGTCGGCTTGTGCCCGACCAGCCCGGTGACCGCGGCCGGCTGGCGGATCGAGCCACCGGTGTCGGTGCCCAGCGCCCACGGGGCCAGCCCACCGGCGACCGCCGCCGACGACCCGCCCGACGAGCCGCCGGGGATCCGGTCGGGGTCCCACGGGTTCCGGGTCGGGCGGTAGGCGGAGTTCTCGGTGGAGGAGCCCATCGCGAACTCGTCCATGTTGGTCTTGCCGAGCAGCACCGTGCCGGCGGCCTTGAGCCGCGCGGCGACGGTCGCGTCGTACGGCGGGCGCCAGCCCTCGAGGATCTTCGAGCCGCTGGTCGTGGGCACGCCCTCGGTGACGAAGACGTCCTTGAGCGCGACCGGCAGGCCGGCCAGCGGACCGAGCTCCGCACCGGCGGCGCGGGCGGCATCGACCTCGCCGGCGCGGGCCAGCGCGGCCTCGGCGTCGACGTGCAGGTAGGCGCCGAGGACGTCGTCGCGTTCGGCGATCCGGTCCAGGTAGGCCCGGGTGAGCTCCACCGAGCTGGTCTCGCCGGCCGCCAGCCGGCGGCCGAGCTCGGCGGCGTCGAGCTGCGTGAGGTCGGTGTCCACCGGGGCGCTCACTCCTCCTCCCCGAGGATCTGCGGCACGCGGAAGCGGTCGTCCTCCGCCGCCGGGGCCTCCGCCAGGACGACGTCCCGCGGCAGGCTCGGGGTGACGACGTCCTCGCGCGTGACGTTGGTCAGCGGCACCGCGTGGGTCATCGGCGGGACGTCCCCGACGTCGGCCTTGCCGACCTCGGCCACCGCGTCGAGCACCGCGGACAGCTGCCCGGCGAAGTGGTCGAGCTCCTCGTCGGTGAGGGCCAGCCGGGCGAGCCGGGCCAGGTGCGCGACGTCCTCGCGGCCGAGCGCGGCGGGCGCCTGCGACTCGGCCGTCTCCTGGAGGGAGGGGGTGCTCATGCTGGGGCGGGGCTCCACTCCGTCGGCGCTCGAAGGGCGCAGGTCACCACGTTCGGAACCCGGCCACTGTACGTGGCGGCCCTGCCGCGCCCGGCGCCCGGAGGCGGCCGCGGGGGTTCGCTCGACCGGCGGGCGGTCGATGGGGGAAGCTGTCGCCGCCCGCAATCGACGGAGATCGGCCCGTACCCCCGAGCACGGAGGAACCGTGTCCTATCTCCTGCGGCTGGTCGTCCCCGACCGCCCCGGCATCCTCGGCGCCGTGGCCACGGCGCTGGGCGAGGCCGGCGTCGACATCGTCTCCGTGGACGTGCTCGAACGCGGCGGTGGTGTCGCCGTCGACGACGTCGTCGTGGACCTCCCCCCGGGCCGGCTCCCCGACAGCCTGATCACCGCCGCGCAGGCCCTGCCGGGCGTGCAGGTGGAGTCGCTGCGCCCCTTCGCCGGGCCGCTGGACACCCACCGCGAGCTGGAGCTGCTGGAAGCGCTGGCACGGGCGGGCGAGGGCGCCGCGGTCAAACTGCTGGCGGCCGAGCTGCCGCGGGTGTTCCACAGCGGCTGGGCCGTCGTCCTCTCCGGGGACGGGGACGGCCCCTGCGAGGTGCTGGCCGCCTCCGACGCCGCACCGTCCTTCGACGCGATGACCGTGTCCTGGCTGCCGCTCCACAGTGGGCAGCTGCTGCCCAGCGAAGCGGACTGGCTGCCCGAGCGCTGGCGGGAGATGGCCATCGAGATGATGGCCACCCCGTTCGGCAGCCCCCGGACGGCGGTGGTGCTCGGCCGCTCGGGCGGGCCAGCCTTCCGCCGCTCGGAGCTGCTGCGCCTGGTCCACCTCATCGGCATCGCCTCGACGGTCGCCCAGCTGCCCCCCGCCTGAGGGCGGGCGTCCGGACCGGCCGCGGGCCGTCACCGGCGGCTCCCGGGGTGGCGAACGTCCGCGAGCCTGTTGAGGTCGCTCCTCCCCTATGGCAATATGGTCATACCATTCCAAGGTGTGAGACGTTGCACAGGTGCGACGGTCCCGGGCCCGACGGAGGCCGGCCGCAGCGCCGGGCGACCCGCGATCGCCGCGACAACGGCATGACCGGGAAACACCCGGACGGGGAACCACCCCGCACGGGTCCACCACCAGCAGGAGCGAGGCACACATGGGCAAGAATGGCCGCGTCTTCGTCAGGGGACTGACCTCGGAGACCTACGGACTAAACCACTTCCGCCGCGAGCAGCTCGCCGTGGACCGGGTCCGGGACGACAGCGTCGTCGTCGACGACGCCAAGGTCGGCCACTCGGGCGACAGCGAGAAGAGCCGCACCTGGTGGCGGATCGGTCCCGGCGACGAGGAGTTCCTCACCCAGACCCTGCAGGTCCACTTCGTGGAGCTGCCCGGTGAGTCGAGCAACCACGGCCACGGCCACCAGAACGAGGCTGCCTTCTACATCCTCGAGGGCGCCGGCTACGAGATCCACGACGACCAGCGCTACGACTGGGAGAAGGGCGACCTCGTCTTCGTCCACACCGACTCGGTGCACCGGCACTTCAACCCCTACCCGGAGAAGGCCGTCGCGCTCGTCGTCAAGGCGAAGTGCTCCTGGATGTTCCTCGGCCTGATCCAGCAGGGCCGCAGCGGCCCGGTGGAGAACGAGGAGCGCTTCGGTCCCCGCGAGGACTGGTCGCAGATCTGGACCCCGGGCGTGATGGACCGCAAGAAGGTCATCAAGCCGTCGGACTGCACCTGGGAGACCACGCAGCTCGGCCGCGTGCGCGTCATGAACTCCCCGGAGCGCACCGACGCCCGCCAGTTCTCCGTCGACGCCCACGAGCTGGAGGTTCCTGCCGGCAGCCGCTCGGGCAAGTACTGGAAGATGGCCGACGAGGTCCACTACATCCTCGAGGGCGCCGGCTACGCGCTGATGTGGGAGGTGGAGTCGGAGATCGCGGAGAAGTACTACGCCCGCATCGCCAAGGAGCCCACCCGCCACGAGTTCACCCAGGGCGACACGGTCTACGTCCCGCAGAACCACATCTGCCAGCTCTTCGCCGCCGACGGGACCCCGCTGCGGGTGCTGTCCTTCCAGAACCGCCTGTTCAAGCACCTCGGGTACGACAACGTCGCTTACCTCGAGGACGCGCCGGAGTACACCCAGTCGGCGTCCCGGATCGGCGAGCTCGCCGGCCAGGCCTGAGTTCCTGCAGTCGATGGCGCCCCCGCGGTACCCACCGCGGGGGCGCCGTCGCGTGTGGAGGGGAGAGCCCGGTGACGGGGGAACGCGGGTCCAGGCCGTGCTGAGGCGCCGGCGGGACGGCGGCTCCCGCCGGCCCTCGCGCGACACCGTCGCCACCGCCGCGACGACGCTGGTCTACTCGCTGGCCCTGGGCGTGGCCAGCGTCGCGCTCCCCCTCCTGGCCCTCGAGGCGGGGTACACCGGCGTCCAGGTGGGCCTGCTCGTCGCCCTGAGCGCGGTCAGCCAGATGCTGTCCCGCATCGGCATGGGCTCCTGGATGAACCGGCTCCCCGACTGGACCTTCGTGCTCACCGCGGCCGTCCTGCTGGCGGTCTCCAGCGCGACGGCGGCGCTCACCACCGCGGCCGTCCCCTTCGCCGTGGCACACCTGCTGCAGGGCGTGTCCCGGGCCTTCTTCTGGACCGGCAGCCAGACCCACGCCGTCCGCGGCAGCCGCCGCGCGGTCGACGGGATGGCGGTGGTCAACCTGACCTCGGCCGTCGGCCTGCTGGCCGGCCCCGTGCTGGCCGGCGCGGTCGGCGAGCGCTCACTGGCCCTGGCCATGGCGGTCGCTGGGGCGCTGGCCGCAGGAGGGCTGGTCCCCGCCGCCCTGCTGGACCGGCTACCGCCGTTCTCCCCGCCGAAGGGCAGCTCGCAGAAGCGCATCTGGCACCGCCCCGGCGTGGACGCCGCGTGCTGGGCGGGCGTCTCCGCCGGCGCCTGGCGCGGACTGCTCGGTTCCTACGTGCCGGTGGCACTGGAGCAGGCACGGCTGTCGACGACGCTCATCGGCCTACTCGTCGCCGTCGCCAACGCCGCCCAGCTCGTCGGCTCGGGCGCCGTCACCCGGTTCGACCGGCGCGGGCTGGCCCGGTCGCTGGTCGCCGGGGCCGTGCTCGCGGGAGTGGGGACCGGGGTGATCGGCTTCGTCGCGGACCTGCCCGTCGTGGCCGGACTGGCGCTCGGCCTGTCCGGGCTGGGTGCCGGGGCGCTGCAGACGGCCGGACCGGCAGTGGGGGTCGAGGCGGTGCACCCGCAGGAGCGCGGGGCGGTCATGGCCGCCAGTGGCACCTTCCGCGCCGCGGCGCTGCTGGCCGCCCCGGCCGGAGCGGCCGC
>JALYNA010000057.1 GCA_030773455.1 Actinomycetota bacterium | reverse complement strand
GCCGTCGCCTCCTCGGCCGCGGCGCGCGCTTCGTCGAGCTCCCGCCGGCGGCGCTCCTCGGCCGCCCGCCGCGCCTCCTCCTCACGGCGCCGGGCCTCCTCGGCCCGGCGGGCGTCGGCGTCCCGGCCCCGGCGGGCGTCGGGGTCCCGGCGGCCGGTCTCCTCCGCCTGCTGCGGGCGCGGGGGCACCAGCCGCAGCACCGGCCGGGCGCCCGTCGTCCCCAGGCCGCTGTAGGACATCGCCCCGGTGAGCCGCCCGGACAGCAGCGCCTGGCCGGCCTGCGGGTCGGCCATCGCGGCGCGCAGCGTGTCCGCGACCTGGGTCTCCACCGTGCCGCCCACCCGCACGCCGTGCTCCCGGGCCAGCACGGTCGCCTGGCGGGTGAGGGCGGTCAGCAGCTGGGAGCGCTGGCGGTCCAGGGCGCGCAGCTGGTCGCCGGCGAGGTCCTCCTGCGCCTGCCGCAGCAGGTCGCCGAGCTCGACGAGCCCCTCGATCTCCGCGCGCTGTTCGCGCATCAGCAGGTTGCACACCCAGGCCGCGGCGGTCGGCTTGGGCAGGGCGCCGATCTCGCGGGCCAGCGTCCGGTCGCCGGCGGCGCGGGCGTCGTCCTGGCGCTGCTTGCGGACCGCGACGAACTCCCCGGGCGGCACGGCGTACAGCTCGTCGGCGACCTCGTCGAGATCCACGGGCGCCCCCTCGCTGTCGAGATGCACGAACTCGTGGTGATCACGGCGCGATCACCACGAGTTCGTAGCACTCGGCGGCTCGCAGAGGCTCAGCAGCAGGCGGTCGAGCCGGCGCAGCACCGGCCGTCACCGCCGACCTCCGGGAGCCGGGGCTCCGTGCGGTCTCGAGGTGCGGGCGGGCGTGGGCGGTGACCGTGCAGGCCTCCCGCGGCTCGCCCCTGGGGCCGGTCGCCCTGGGGCGTGAGTCGGTCGAAGCGGCGCTCCCCGACGTTGCGCTGGCCGTAGGCCTCCCGGTCGGAGGTCGGGGTACCGGCTCAGGGGAGCACTGGCCGTGCATGCTGCCGGGCCTGTCGGGGTATCCGGGCATGTGGACCGCCCACTGGGCAGACGCCAGGTCTGAGAGTCGGGTCGCTTCCGGTCGGACGGCCACAAGACGGCGAGGTGAGGATGTGGCTGGGCGTGCAGCTGGCCGTGCGGCTCGGGTAGCGGTGCAGGCTTCAGGAAGGGGAAGCCGGAGCATCCATCCAGTCGTGAGCGCAGCGGCTACGGCAGGTGAGCCCGAACGAACACCCGCGGTGAGGGGTCCGGCGTGTCCCATCGCCGTCGCGTCAGTGCCATCCGCACACGTGTACCTCGCCCACCTCTCGGCGCCCGACGGTTTCGGGCCGGTGTGGCTCCCCCACCCCCTGGCCGAGGGCGCTCCGAACCGGTACGGCACCCGCTGGCCGCCGGTGCGGCTGCCGTTCGACTGGTTGCGGCATGCGGCATACGACGTCCTCCACGTGCAGTTCGACTTCGACGTCTACACCCCCGCCGAGCTCCGGGAGATCGTCGGCATCGTGCGGGGAAGAGGCATCCCCCTCGTCTTCACCGTCCACGACCTACGCACCACCACCCGGGAGGACCCGGACGAGCACGAGCAACGACTCGAGGTCCTGGTGAGCGCCGCCGACGCACTCATCACGTTGACGCCCGGCGCCGCCACCGAGATCCGTTCCCGCTGGGGCCGGGATGCGCTGGTCGTGCCGCATCCCCACGTCGTGGACTTCGAGACGATGGAGCGGAGCCGCAGACGCCGGGATCAGCGGCGGGGTGACCAGTGGCACCTCGGTCTGCACCTGCGCTGGTTGCGCGCGAACATGGACCCCCGTGTCGTCCCGGTGCTCGCCGAGACTGTCCGGGAGCTTCCCCAGGCGGTCCTCGACGTCTTCATCCACCAGGACGCGCTGGAGGACGCCGGCAAGAATGCGTGGCTCACGTCCTACCTGCGGGACGCAGCCGCGGCGGGGGATCTGCGGCTGCACCCGCACGAGGAGATGACCGATCCCCAACTATGGGACTCGCTGACCGGGCTCGACGCGACGGTCCTGCCCTACCGGTTCGGAACCCACTCAGGCTGGCTGGAGGCCTGCCGGGACCTGGGGACCACGGTGATCGCCCCGAGCTGTGGCTACTACGCCGAGCAGGGACCGACGCTCAGTTACCGAGGTGACGAGACAGACCTGTGTGCTCGGTCGCTACGGGCGGCTGTCCTGACGGCGTACCACCGCCGACCGGACCTGGGCGCGACCGTGGCGGAGCGATGGGCGCAGCGCGAACAGATTGCCGACGCCCACGAGCGTCTGTACCGCTCGCTCCTCACCTGACAGGACCGACGGGAGCAGGCCGCGCCACGACGGCGCGGCGCGGTGGGGACCCGGCCCGCGCGTCGTCGATGATCGAGGGATGACGAGCCAGCAGATGCGTGGCGTCGCGGCGCTGCTGCGGCTGGCCTACCGGCCGCGGATGGCGACCGCCGAGCGCGCGCGGCAGCGGATGGCCGAGCCGAAGTCGCCGGCGCAGCCGCCCGCCCGGCTGGTGCGGCGGCACGACCTCAGCCGCCGGGAGGTCGAGGGCTTCCCCGTCTGGACGGTGGCCCCGCGCGGGCGCACCGCGCAGCGGGCCGCCATCTACCTGCACGGCGGCGCCTACATCGCGCCCATCGGCTCGCGGCACTGGGCGCTGATCGGCGCGCTGGCCGACGCCGGCGTCCGGGTGGAGGTGCCGCTCTACGGCCTCGCGCCGGAGCACACGTACCGCGAGGCGTATCCCCTCGTCACCGCCGTCTACCGGGAACTGCTCGCCAAGGTGGGCGCCGACGCCGTCACCCTCGCCGGCGACTCCGCCGATGGCGGCCTGGCGCTGGGCCTCGCGCAGACCCTGGACGGCGCCGGGCTGCCGCAGCCCCGGCAGCTGGTCCTGCTGTCCCCCTGGCTGGACCTGACGCTGAGCCACCCCGACCTGCCCGACGTCGAGGCCCGTGACCCGTGGCTCCGGATCGCGGGGCTGCGCGAGGCGGGGCGGGCGTGGGCCGGCGGGGACGACCCCACCGACCCGCGGCTCAGCCCCGGCAACGGACAGCTCACCGGGCTGGCGCCGGTGCACGTGTACGTCGGCACCCGCGAGCTGTGCCTGCCCGACGCGCTGCGGCTGCGCGACCGCGGTGCGGCCGAGCGTGCCCGGGTGGACGTCACCGTGTGCAAGGGCGCCGTCCACGACTACCCGCTGATTCCGGCGCCGGAGGGCCGGGCGGCATCCGCGGCGATCATGCGGCAGATCGCCGGCTGAGCGCCGTTACGGGGTGTGCTCGACGGGCCGCAGGGGCCGGGTGGCTAGTTGGCACCCTCACCGTGGCCGATCTCCTCGGCGACGACCGCGGCGACGGTGCCGGCGTAGGTGTCGTCGTCCACGTCGAAGGCGCCGTCGCGGACGTCCACGGGGTCGCTGGGCAGCAGGTCGAGGGCCTGCTCGGCCTTCCTCGGCGACGCCAAGGAGACCGAGGAGCTGTTCATGGTGGTCAACGCGGAGCTAAAGATGATGAGCGCCGTCTGCACCGAAGGCGGGCAGGTGCTCGGTCCGCGGCTGAAGCAGATGAGCGCCCTCACCCACACCGAGTACCCGCTGCGCGGCCGCAGCTCCCTCGACGTGCGGGACGTGCTGCGGGAGACGATGTTCGTCCCCACGGCCCGGCTCGCCGATCCGCAACGCCGCGCGGGTGATCGCCCGGCACGAGACCACCCCGCGCGGCTACTACTTCGGCGTCCTGGCGCTGCTCGGCCGGGACGACGACGGCGGGCAGACCCTGGACGCGCCCATCCTCATCCCCACCGCGCACCTCGACCCCGACGGCGGCATCCGCGTCCCCGTGGGCGCCATGCTGGTGCGCTCCTCGGTGCCGGAGCACGAGGTCGCCGAGACCCACGCCAAGGCCGCCGCCGTCCTGCGCGCACTGGCCGGGCAGGACGCGCCCCTGCCGGCTCCGCGGCTCGCCGACCACCCCGGCGTGGCGCACGCCCTCGCCGACCGCAACCGCGCCCTGGCCCGCTTCTGGCTCGAGCCGCAGGTCGACCGCCCGCAGCCCGCACTGCGCGGCCGCAGCGCGCTGGTCGTCGACGCCGAGGACGCCTGGACGGCGATGCTGGCCCACCAGCTGCGCCGCCTGGGTCTGCGCACCGACGTCCGCCCGTGGGACGATGACCCCGACCCGACGGCCTACGACCTGCTCGTGGCCTGCCCTGGGCCCGGTGACCCGCGGGACGCCGACACCGCGCGCATCGCCGTGCTGCGCACCCTGGTCGGCGCGCGGCTGACCGCCGGCCGGCCACTGCTGGCGGTCTGCCTGAGCCACCAGGTGCTGGCCGGCCTGCTGGGGCTGCCGGTCGTCGCGCTGCCCGCGCCGCAGCAGGGCACGCAGCGGCGGGTCGACGTCTTCGGCAGCCGCGCCCGGGTCGGCTTCTACAAAACCTTCACGGTCCGCCGCGGCGGGACGGTCCTGCCCGAGGGGGTGGAGGCCGCCGCCGATCCGGGCACCGGCGAGGTGCACGCCCTGCGCGGGCCGGGCTTCGCCTCGGTGCACTTCCACCTGGAGTCACTGCTGTCCCCCGACGGCCTCGACCTGCTCGCCGGCCTGACGGGGAGGCTGCTGACTCCGCGCGCGGGCGGCTGACGGGCTCAGTCGAACGGCCCGGCCCGGCGGAGGAACTCCAGGAACCGCGCCGCGGCCGGCGGGAGCGCGCGGTCGGAGCGCCAGGTCAGGCCGACGACGCGCTCGGCGTCGGCCGCGGCCAGCGGCACGACCACGGTGTGCGAGGCGCCGGCCACGTGCTCGGGTACCACCGCCACCCCCAGGCCGGCTCCCACCAGCCCCTCCACGGTGGCCAGGTCGCCGCTCTCAAACGCCACGCGCGGAACGACGCCGGCCGCGGCGAAGAGCTCGTCGACCAGGGAGCGGAACCCGAAGCCGCCGGGCACGGTCACGACGTCGTCGTCGGCGACCTCGTCGAGACGCACGGGACGGCGGCCGGCCAGCCGGTGGCCCGGCGGAACCACGAGCACCAGCCGCTGGCGCTGCAGCGGCACCCAGCCGTGCGGCCCGGCGGGGCGCGGCGAGGTGATCGCCAGCTCCGCGGCGCCCGAGGCGAGGTCGCGCACGATCTCGTGCCCCGGCTCCTGGCGCAGCACGACGCGGACGTGCGGCGCCTCCGCGCGGAAGTCGTGCAGCACCCGCGGCACCAGTGAGGTCGCCATGGAGTCCAGGAACGCCAGCCGGACGGTGCCGGACCCGGGGTCGAGCAGGGTCGCCAGCTCGCCGCGCAGCTGGTCGTAGCGCTCGGTGATCTCCCGCGCGGTGGCGAGCACCAGCTCGCCGTGCGGGTTGGGCCGAGCGCCCCGGGCGTCGCGCTCGAACAGCCGGGTCCCCAGCTCGTCCTCCACCCGGGCGAGCAGCCGCGACAGCGTGGACTGGCTCATCCCCAGCGCCGCTGCCGCGTCGGTGACCCGATCGTGGTCAGCGAGGGCCAGCAGGCGGGCGAGGTCCTCGATCTGCACGAGCGCACCATACGTTCCACACATGGCTTTGCGCAGCCTCATGCATTGGACGCATGGGGACGTCGCGGCGCACAGTGGGCCGGTGCGCGTCAACCGCCGGCTCCCCGCCGCCCCGCCGTCCCTCGCGGACGAGGGCCGGGGGTTCCGCGTCGGCGAGGCGGGCTACCGGCGGGTCACCGTGGCGCTGTTCGCCGCCGGGGTGGCGACGTTCGCCCTTCTCTACAACACCCAGCCGCTGCTGCCGGAGTTCGCCCGCGCGTTCTCCGTCTCGGCCACGCAGAGCACGCTGACGGTGTCGCTGACCACGATCTCCCTCGGCCTGGCCCTGCTGGTGGCCGGCCCGCTGTCGGAGGTGGTCGGGCGGACGCGGCTGATCCACCTCTCGC
>JALYNA010000056.1 GCA_030773455.1 Actinomycetota bacterium | reverse complement strand
AAGGGGTCGCAGGTTCAAATCCTGTCAGCCCGACAGTGTGATGTCGCAGCTCAGGGGCCGTTCCCCGGGAGACCGGGAGCGGCCCCTGACCGCTTCCTGGAGGCGTTTGACCACCATGCGCCACCTTCTCGCCGAGGATGGCACTGGGGAGGGGCACAGGCGGATGCCGGGCGGGGCGAGCGCCGAGGTGGTGGACTCAGCTCGTCAAACGGCCACGGTCCAGCGTCGTCCCTGGACGGGTGCGGAGGGGGTCTCGTGCAGGTGCGGCCACGCGTGCTCATCCTGCTCGTGGCGCTCGCCTCCGCCGTGGCCCAGTCCTTCGGCCGCTTCTCCTACGCCCTGCTGCTACCGGCGATCAACCGCGACCTGCTGGACTCGTACGCGGTGGCGGGGCTGGTCGCCACGGCGAACGTCACCGCATACCTGCTCGGGACCGTGGCCGTCAGCACGCTGTCCCGCCGGGCTCGGCCGGCCGCGCTGATCCAGGCCGGCCTGGCCTGCAGCGCGGTAGGCCTCGCGCTGCTCACCCATGCCGGTGGTGCCGTCGAGCTGTCGATCGGACTCATCCTGACCGGCGTCGGCGGCGCCTTCATCTGGGTGCCGGCTCCGGGGCTGGCGGGCTCCGTCGTCCGCCCGTCGCGCCGCGGCGCCGCGATCGGCATCGCGGGCTCGGGCATCGGCGGAGGGATCGTGTGTTCGCCAGCGTGCTGACCTGGGGTCTGCAGTCCCGGGGCGGTGATGCCTCGTGGCGCACGGTCTACCTGGTGGAGACGGCGATCGCGCTGGTCGCCCTCGTCCTGTGCCTCCTCCTGCTCCGGCCGGCGCCGCACCGCGACGACGACGCCCCTGTGCGCGCCGCCGCCCTACGACGGGTCCCCGGATGGATCGGTCTGACCGGCGGCTACGCCGCCTACGGCCTGGCCTACTCCCTGTACACCAGCTACCTGGTGACCGCGCTCGAGGACGACGCCGGCTTCTCGGCCGGTCATGCTTCGGCGGTCTACACGCTGGTCGGCGTCGCCCTGGCCGCCGGCGGTGTCGTGCTCGGGCCGCTGTCCGACCGGTGGGGTCGCGGCGCCACGCTGACCGGCGGCTTTCTGGTCATGGCAGGGGCCATCCTGCTGGTGCCCTTGGGCGTGGAACCCCTCGCCTCGGTGTCGGCCCTGCTGTTCGGCCTGATGATGTCCGGGCTGCCGGCGGTCATTGCTGCTCACCTGTCGGACTTCCTGACCCCGCGGGAGTTCGCCGGGGCCTTCGGTCGCTGCACCCTTGCCTTCGGCCTGGCGCAGCTGTGTGGTCCCCCGCTCGGTGGGTTCCTCGCCGAGACGACGGGCGGGTTCCTCGTCCCCTTCCTCCTCGCCGGAATGGTGGCCGCGGTCGGCGCCGGTCTCAGCCTCGGTGTCTTCCGTGCCACGACCATGCGCCGCCAGCCGGACGGCGTCCGCTCCTGATCGGCGCAGGACGCCTTCAGCCCCCAGTCCTCGAGTGCTGCTTCCATGGCGATGTGGGCACGAAGTCTCGGTGGTCCAGGGAACGTGTCATCACGGGGACCAGTAGCCCCGGGCGCGGCCACTAGCCGGCTGGGGGATGGTGGGCACCTCGATGCGGGGAGAGGCGTCACAGATGAGAACGGTGGCGAT
The DNA here is from genome assembly GCA_030773455.1 of Actinomycetota bacterium. Lineage (GTDB taxonomy): Bacteria > Actinomycetota > Actinomycetes > Mycobacteriales > Geodermatophilaceae > Geodermatophilus. The sequence goes on along the minus strand of JALYNA010000056.1, from coordinate 5,227 downwards.
TGCGTGCCAGGGCGGCGGTAGCCATACGGCGTTCACTGCCGGTGCGCTGCAGCGTCTACTGGCCGACGGGAACCACAGGATCGTGGCGCTGTCGGGCACCTCGGGTGGCGCGGTCTGCGCCCTGCTGGCCTGGTACGGCCTGCTGACCGGCGGGGCGGCCGAGGCCGGCCGGCTGCTGGGGCGCTTCTGGGAGGACAACGCGGCCACCACGCTCGGCGGCAAGCTCACGAACGCCTGGCTGGTCGGTTTGGCCCGGCTGGAGGGTCGGGTGTCGCTGCCGACGGTGAGCCCCTACGCCTACCCGGACATCACCGGGGCCGCCTTCACCGATCTGGTGACCCGCCACGTGGACGTCGACCGGCTCGCCGGCCTGCAGGAGTCCCCGCCGGAGGACCAGCCGCTGCTGCTCGTCGGCGCCGCCGACGTCCTCACCGGCGACTTCAAGGCCTTCTCCAGCCGACGCCGGGAGATCACCGTGAACGCCGTGTTGGCCTCGGCTGCCGTCCCGCTGCTCTTCCGGGCCGTCGAGGAGCAGGGCCGTTACTACTGGGACGGGCTGTTCAGCCAGAACCCGCCGGTGCGCGAGCTTCCCGACGCCGGACCGGAGGAGATCTGGGTGATCCGGATCAACCCATGCGCCCGGTCCACCGAGCCCAAGAGCGTGGGGGACATCGCGGACCGGCGGAACGAGCTGGCCGGGAACCTCTCGCTCGAGCAGGAGCTGTACTTCATCCGCAAGGTGAACGAGTGGGCGGACCGTCTCGGCGATCCGTACCGGCGCATCGAAATCCGTGAAATCGCACTGGACCTCGACCTCGACGTGGCCAGCAAGCTGGACCGCAGACCGGTCTTCATCCGCCGGCTGTTCGACGCGGGCAGGGAGCAGGCGGAGGGCTTTCTGGCCGGGCTGGCCGGCTGACCGCCGGCGGACGCGCGGTCCCGGACGGTCACGTGACTCCAGCGCCACAAGCGCGCGAGGTCGTCGTCCTCAGGGTCGACCACCGTCGACACCTCTACCGCTCCAGCCGAAGGAACTGCGGCGCGAGTTGCCCGCCGTCGCTCCTCGGCCTGCGTGGCCTCTAGGTCGCGGACGAATCGCTGGGCGGGGGCACGAAGCGCTTGCACTTCGCCGTCCTGGGCTCAGTGACCAGCAGGTGTCCCTCGACCCGCGGCAACGTCGCGCGCATTCGCAGCGTTGCCATGGTCCAGGTCGACGTGCGACCCACTGCAGGGTCAGCTCCTCCCCGCGGCGCAAACAACCGCCGCTGGATCGGCCGCCAAGGCACCGTCGCGGACGGCCGTGTCGGCCGCCAAGGGCTGCACTCGCGAGGGCGATCCGGAGTCCGGTCAGTCCAGGCCGAGGGCGCGGACGGCGTTCTCCTTGAAAATCAGGGGGCGGACGTCGTCCTTGATCTCCAGCTGTTGGAAGTCCCTCATCCACCGCTCAGGCGACAGCAACGGGAAGTCAGACCCGAACAAGACCTTGTTCTTGACAGGGTGTTTGTGGCGCGGACGAGCTGCGGCGGGAAGTACTTCGGGGACCAGCCGGACAGGTCGATGAAGACGTTGGCCTTGTGCTGGGCGACGGCGATGGCGGCGTCCTGCCAGGGCACCGACGGGTGGGCCATGATGATCGTCAGCCCGGGGAAGTCGGCGGCGACTTCGTCGAGCAGCATCGGGTCGGAGTAGCGCAGCTTGATACCCCGTCCGCCGGGCAGCCCGGAGCCGATGCCGGTCTGGCCGGTGTGGAACAGCGCCGGCACGCCGAGGCTCTCCTGTTCCTCCCACAACCGGTAGTGCCGCCGGTCGTTGAGCTCGAAGGCCTGGATCGAGGGGTGGAACTTGAACCTGCGGACCCCGTGCTCGGTGACCAGGCGCCGGGCCGCCCTGATGCCGGCGGTGCCGCGGGCCGGGTCGATGGAGCCGAACGGGATGAGCACGTCGGGGTGGGCCGCCGCGGCCTCGGCGATCTCCTCGTTGGACAGCGTCGGATGCCCGGTAGCCAGTTCGGAGCCGACGGTGAAGACCACCGCGGCCATGCTGAGCCCGCGGTAGTGCGCCGCGATCTCCGGGACCGTCGGGTGGTGCGGCTCGCCCTTGAAGTAGGCGGCTGCCGCATCGAGCAGCTCGTCGTCATCGACAGACGGCCGTGCTGGTCCTGCTCCACATGCACGTGCACATCGATGGCGACCAGCGCGCCGAGGTCCAGGCCGATCATCGCGACGTCGCCTGCGTACCACTGTCCGATGTGCGGATGGTGCGACGGCGCTCGCTCGGTCGGATCGCCGCCTGCTCAAAGGCCGAGCGCTCGGGGGCGTGATGGCTGTCCGGTGTCACGGTGCTCGTCTGGACCGGTCGGAAGGTATGCGCCGAGGGCACACTGCTCGATGGGCTACCTCATTGACCAGATCGCCCTCTTCAGGACCGGAGACTTCTCTTCCGCCCGAGCGCGAAAGAGTCCCTGGGGCGGATCGACGTCGATGAGCTCCGGTAGCGGAGTCATCGGAGCCTGGTCAACTGACGACGTGCAGCTGGTCCATCCAGAGGACCTCCCAGGCGTTGCCGTCGGGGTCGGTGGAGCTGCCGGTGCAGCGGGCGTCCTCACGCAGGTCGCCGCGCGAGAGGGGTCTCCCATCTTGCCGGGCACGAGGCCGCCGAACCGGTCGCGGCTGTGCACGACCAGCGCGACGTCGTCGTCCAGGACGACCGAGGCTGTCTCCTCGTCGGAGGAGTGCTCCTCCATCCGGAGCCGGGGGCCTTGTCAAAGGGCGGGGCCGTCGGCAGGTCGCGCACCGGGAGCTCGGTGTACAGCATGCTCACGACGCGGCTCCCGCCCGGGGGGACCCGCTCGCCAGCTCGGCGAAGGTGTCGGCGACCCAGTCGGCGATGAAGGAGCTCACGTACGGCAGGTGGTCCAGCCCGATGTGCTCGGTCGCGCCCTCCTCGGGCGTGAAGACCCGCAGCTCGCGCTTGGGGGAGTTGACCGCCTGGCCGTAGGACCGGTGCGCGTACTTGAGCGGGATCTGCCGGTCGTTGGCACCGTGCGCGATGAGGAACGGCACGGTGATCTGCTCGACGACGCCCTCGAGGTTGACCTGGTCGGCGAACTCGATGAACTCGTCGAGGTCGGTGTGCCCCCACACCCACAGACGTGCTCCCAGTAGTGCGGCACCGGCCGCTCGCCCTCGCGCTCGAGCCGGCGGCGCTGCACCGCGCCCCAGTCCTGGTTGGCGCCCCAGGCCACACAGAGGGCGAATCGCTTCTCGAACGCCGCGGCGCGCGGGGCGTAGTAGCCCCCGAGCGACCAGCCGACGACGCCGATCCGGGAGGCGTCCACGTCGTCGCGGGTCTCGAGCCAGTCGACGGCCGCACCGGCCCAGGCCTCCGTGTCGATGCGGGCGGTCAGGCCCTGCAGCCGCAGCGCCTCGCCGGTGCCGGGCTGGTCGAGCATCAGGCAGGAGATGCCACGGGCCGCGACCTCCTCCCAGTGGCCGGAGGAGTACTGGTGCTCCTTGGTCGAGTGCAGGCCGTTGACCAGCACGACTACCGGCACCGGCCCGTCGTCGGCGGCCGGGGCCTGGCTGAAGTAGGCCGGCAGCGTCGTCCCCTCGTAGGGCACCTCGACCCGGGAGACGCGCGGGCTGTGCAGCTCGAAGGACCTCTGTGCCAGTTCCAGTAGCCGCTCGTAGGCGGGCACGCGGTTCGGGTCGGACTTCGACAGCATCCGCTCGGCCTGGGCCAGGTAGTTCGTCGCGCGGGAGTACAGCTGCCCGGCGGTGCGGGTGTGCCCGGCCTTCTCCGCGTCGTGGGCCTGGCCGACGAGCTGGTCGGTCAGCGCGGTCCAGGCGCGCAGGAAGGCTGGCGTGCCGGCGTCCTCGCCCTGCTGCGCGGCTTCCTTGATCGGGCGGCAGGCCCGGTGGACCTCGTCGATCAGGCCGCCGGAGTTCAGCGTCGCGACGACGCCGAGGTTCCATACGTAGTTGCCCGGAAAGTACTCGAACACGGGTTGTCCTCTCTCAGCTTGTCGTTTAACCCCTGACGGGCTGATCGCTGGTGTGGACTCTGGCTCTTTGATGGTCTTGCCGACGTCGTAGCGGGTGGCGCTTTGTCGGTTCCTGCCACCGGAGGGGCGTCCCGGTCCGGGGCGGCTGGGTTTCGGAGCGCTGGCCGGCAAGGCGGTCTTCAGGCGGAGGTGGCGAAACCCCCGCCGCACCCGTGCGGGGGTCAGCCGCTCGGCAGGCAGCGGCCGCTCCCAGGGCCGACGCAGATCCACTGCCAGCGGACGGGCCAGGCGCAGCTGGGTGTAGGCGGCCAGGACCAGCCAGGTCCAACGATCCGCGGCAGCTGAAGAGCGGACCTTCGGGGCGGCCCATCCCAGGGTCTGCTTCCAGAGCCGGATGGTGTGCTCCAGATCAAACCGGCGCAGGTAGGCCTACCAGCAGCGGATGACCTCGGCCGGCAGGTCGTCGGTGTCGGCGCCGGTGGGTGAGGACCACAGCCACACCGGCTTGGCTTCGCGCTGGCCGGGCAGGTGCTCCACCTGCAGTCGGATCAGGATCCCCTCGATGATCGGCAGGCTGCCCGGATGCTCGACCCAGGCGCCGCGGCGGGCCAGCCGTGGATGCATCCGATCCCAGCCAGTCGCCTCCGCCTTTCCGTAGCGGGCGGTCTCGGTGGTCGACTGTGTGGTCGGGGCCGGCCAGCTGCCCGGGTCGGCCAGAGGCATGACCGGCCCGTGCCGGCGAGGCCGCCCCCCGCGGGGACCGCTGCGCTGCTCCGGGGCGGGGGCAAGCAGCACCCGGTCGGCACGGATCCGCCCGACCAGGTGGACTGGCAGGTCGGCCAGGACGAACGCCAGCCGAGTCACGTCATAGCCGGAGTCGAGCACCACCAGGACCGGCGGATCACCGGGCTGCAGTACCTGGCCGAGCGCAGGCGTTCGATGACCGTGCGCAGCTGGTTCGCGGTGATCGCAGTGGCATCGTCGGCCGGGCCCAACCGCACCACGTCCAGCGCTGCAGTCCAGCTGGTGGGTCCGCTCTCCAGAGCGACCACGAGTTGATACGGCCAGCCCGGGATTTGCTGGTCGGCGGCGCGGCCGCGCCCGTACACGTGACAGAACAGCCGGTCGGGACAGGTCTCGGCGTCCGGGCGCAGCCATCCGGTGGCGTCGACGGCGAGCACGATGCGACCGCCGAACATCCGCGGCACCGGCAGTTCCGCCAGC
>JALYNA010000055.1 GCA_030773455.1 Actinomycetota bacterium | reverse complement strand
GGCGCTGCAGGTCCAGGTCACCGGGTCGACGGCGAGCACCGTGCCCCCGGCGAACCCGAGGGCGGCGACCGTCGCGATCGCGACGGTGCGCCAGCCCGGCCCGGTCAGGCCCCGCACGTCCCGCCCTCGACCGCCGGACGGCGACGGGTGCGGGCGACGGCGACGCCACCGGCGCCCGCGAGGAGCAGCAGGCCGGCGCCCGTGGCGACCGTGACAGTCCCGGTGGCCCCGGTCTCGACGGCCTCGACGCCGGTGTTGGAGCGCAGGCCTGCGTTCAGGACGACGGCCTGGGGCGCCGGGGTGGTCGGCGCCGGGGCGGGCGGAGCGACGACGACGGCCTCCGCCTCGACGGTGAGCTACACGACGACGACCGAGACGCCGCCCGACGGGGTCTGCTGCGCGATCACGAGGCCGTAGGAGCCGACTGCCGTGCCGGCCGGCAGCACGAAGCTCGCCGTCGACCCGGTGACCTGGACCTGCAGCGCCGCCGCGGCGCCCATGGCCTGACCGTTGGCGTCCAGCGCCACGAAGCCGAGCTCCACACCGGTGAGGTCGACCAGACCCAGCTCACGCAGCGCCGAGGCCGCGGTCAGGTCGAGCACCACGGTGGAGCCGGCCGTCACCGGGGTCGGGAAGGGGCACGGCGTCGGGGACGTGATGGCACAGGGGACCTGCGAGAACGCGATCAGCTCGGGCATCACGCTCTGGGCGACGGGCGCGGCAGCGTCGAACGCGAGCTCGTAGAAGACCGGGTCGTGGTAGGTGAACGCCGGGCTGCTCAGGGTCTCGGTGAGCGGCTCGAGGAGCAGCGTGGCGGCGTCGACGCCCACGTTGTCGTCGGCCGGCAGGGTGACCGTGATGGTGCCGCTGCCCTGACCGGTGATGGAGAGCGGGAGTTCGCTGCCCACCGGAGCGGTGGAGTAGGTCACGTCCGGAGTGCCGTCGCCGTTGTCGTCGAAGAGCAACTGGGCCCCGACGGCCGAGCTGTCCAGCTCCGCAGGGAGGTCCACGGCGATCGTGCCGCGGTATCGGACACCCACGGGCGTCCCGGCCGGCGTGGCGCTCGGGTCGGCCATGGGGTCCAGGGAGCCGCCGAAGTTCTCGACCGGGAAGGCTGCCAGCTCGACCTCGGTCGGCTCGAGCGGGATGACGACGCCGGTCGCGGCGGTGGCGGGGGACGCGATCCCGACGAGGAGGACCGCGGCGCCGATGCCGGCGAGGGCCAGGCGCTGCACCTGCGGCCGGCAGCCCAGGGTGGGAGTTGACATGGGGTGGGGACACCTTCCGGCGAGCGCAGCGCCCCAGCGGCGCTGTCTGCTCCGAAAACGTAACGTCACCGATCAGTTCCACTGCGTATGGAACTGGCGACACGCGTGACCATGGTGTGGGTGTGACCCGTGTGCCCCATAGGGCCCGTCACTCCGTCTACTTCTGCCTGCGTTCACCCTGCGCAGTCCTCAGCGCAATGGCAGGTTCCGCCGAACGAGCGTCGAGTTCGTGGACGCAGTCGCCATTGCGGCGGATGCGGCACCTCAGGACGGGTCAGGAGCGCCGATCGGGTTGCCCTCCGGCCAAGCGCCTGCCGCCACGACCGCGCGGCGGACCGGCCCCACCAGCTCGGCCAGCCGGTCGCAGCCCGCGTCGCCCACCGCCTGCCACGGGCCCAGCGCCAGCCGGTCGGTGTCGGCCTCCACCGCGGCCACGATCGCGGCGCCCTCCGCGGTGAGCTCCTCGCCGGCCAGCCAGCCGCGAGCGGCCAGCTCCGCGGCGGCCGCGTCCCACGCGGCGTCGTCCCACCCCCGGGCCCGCATCAGCCACTCGCGCGTCGTCCGGCCGGCGGCGGCGGCCAGCACGTGTGCGCCGATGCCGGAGATGCCGCGCTGCAGCAGCGCGGCGTTGTGCCCGTCGCCGCGGTACTCGCGCAGCGTGGTGAGCGACTGCCAGACGGCCAGGTGCGGGTCCGCGGGCACGGGCAGCCCGGAGTTGGCCGCGGCCAGCGGGCGGCCGGGAGCCTCCGTCGCCGCAGCAGCGACGGCGAGCAGCTCCGCCGTCTCCACCGCCTCGGGGGAGCGCAGCCACTCCTCCCCCAGCACCCGCCGCACCGCGGCGTCCACACCGGCCAGCCGCGAGTCGAGCACCGACGCCGGGTCGGCCACCTGCCAGACCTCCGGCACCCGGCGGGCCACGAAGTCCGGCGCGAAGTTGTAGAAGGTCGCCGTCACCACCTCCGCGCCGACCGGCCCAAGGGGGGCGGCGCGCAGGGCGAAGTAGGTGCGCCAGAAGCCCCGCAGGCCGGTCGCCTCGGCCGCCGTCCGGCACTCGTCGGCGAAGTAGGTGAGCGCGTGGTACGGCTCCCCCAGCGCCCACAGCCGCCGCGCCGTCGCGGGTGAGGTCACGCCGACACGCTCTCCGGCATGCCGAGCCACTCCTGCCACCGCGGGTCGACCGCACGCGCCCCGAGCAGCCGCCAGGCCGCGCCGCTCGGGGTCCGCGGCGGGTGCGGCAGCTTCCAGCCCAGCTCGGCCAGCGACCGGTCGGCCTTGGTGTGGTTGCACCGCCGGCAGGCCGCGACGACGTTGTCCCAGGTGTGCGTGCCCCCGCGGCTGCGGGGGATCACGTGGTCGATGCTCGTGGCCGAGCCGCCGCAGTAGACGCAGGTAGAGGCGTCCCGGTGGAACACCGCCCGCCGGGACAGCGGCACCTGCGCCGGGTAGGGCACCCGCACGTAGCGGGTCAGGCGCACCACCACCGGAACCTGCAGGGTCACCTTCTCGGCGTGCACCTCCTCGGGTGCGGTGTGCACCGAGATCGCCTTCTCGGCGAGGACGAGCACGATGGCGCGACGGCTGGAGACGACGCACAACGGCTCGTAGGTGGCATTGAGCAGCAGCGTCGCGGCGGCGGTGGACCGCGCCGGGGCAGGCGGCATCGGGTGGGGACAGGGGTCGCGCCGCGGACCTGGCTGGCCTGCGGGCGACCCGGACACGGGACGCGGCACGGGGCACCTCCGAGTGCCCGGGGCCGCGCGCCGGGTGCAGTGCGACCCGCGGGCGTCCCCATTCTGACCTGCGATCGCGCTCGCGCGCTCCCGGGAAGCCGCCGGCGACCCGCCGCGGCTGCCGGGAACGTCCCCGGCCGTCACTACCGTGGGCCCGGTGCGCCATCCCCACGCCGAGCGGCTCGACCTGGTCGAGCACCTGCACGGACACGCCGTCGCCGACCCCTACCGCTGGCTGGAGGACCCGGCCGACCTGCGGACGGCGGCCTGGACCGCCGCCCAGGACGACCTGACCGCCGGGGTGCTGGCCGGCCTGCCGCTGCGCGACCGCTTCGCCGCGCGGCTGGCCGAGCTGGTGCACGCCGGTGCCGTCGGCGTGCCGGTGGAGCGCGCTGGCCGCACCTTCTCCACCCGCCGCGACCCCGGCCAGGAGCACGCGGTGCTGCGGGTGCGCGAGCCCGACGGCAGCGTGCGGGTGCTGGTCGACCCCATGGCGGTCGACCCCGCGGGCACCACCACCCTGGACGCCTGGTCGCCGTCCTGGGAGGGCGACCGGCTGGCCTACCAGCTGTCCACCGGCGGCGACGAGGAGTCGCGGCTGTACGTGCTCGACGTCGCCACCGGCGAGCAGCTGGACGGGCCGATCGACCGCTGCCGCTACTCCCCCGTCGCCTGGCTGCCCGGCGGCGCGGAGCTGTACTACGTCCGCCGGCTGGCCCCCGACCGGGTGCCGGACGGCGAGGAGCAGTTCCACCGGCGGGTCTGGCGCCACCGGGTGGGGGCCGACGCCGAAGGCGACGTGCTCGTGCACGGCGAGGGCAGCGACCCGGCCACCTACTTCGGCGTGCGCACCAGCCGCGACGGCCGCTGGCTCGTGGTCTCCGCCTCCGTGGGCACCGCGCCGCGCGACGACGTCTGGCTGGCCGACCTCAGCGGGGACGGCGTCCTCCGGGAGCTGCAGGTCGGCGTCGACGCGCAGACCGCGGCGTGGGTGGCCCGCGACGGCCGGCTGTGGCTGATGAGCGACCGCGGGACGCCGCGCTGGCGCCTGGCCGTCGCCGACCCGGCCGATCCGGCGACGTGGGCGCCGCAGGCCTGGCGGGACGTCGTCCCGCAGCAGGAGGACGGCGTGCTGACCGACGTCGCCCTCGTCGACGGCCCGGACGGCCGCCTGCAGGTGCTCGCCGTGCACTCGGTTGACGCGACCGACCGACTGTCGGTCTGGGCCGCGGACGGCTCCGGCCGCCAAGCCGAGGTGACCGCGCTGCGCGCCGGCAGCGTGTCCGGCGTGAGCGCGCCCCCCGAGGGCGGGGGCACCGCCTGGGTCGGCTTCACCGACCACGCCATCCCGCCGTCGGTGCTGCGCTGGGACGCCGCCGACCCCGAGCGGCTGGAGACCTGGGAGCAGGCGCCCGTGGCCGGGCAGGTGCCCGCCGTCCAGGTGGTGGAGACCCACGCGACGTCGGCCGACGGGACGCCGGTGCACCTGTTCGTGCTCTCCGCGACCGGTACCCCGGACCGGCCGCGCCCCACCGTGCTCTACGGGTACGGCGGCTTCAACGTCGCCCTCACCCCGGGGTACTCGGCGCAGGCGCTGTCCTGGGTCGAGGCCGGCGGCGTGTGGGCGGTGGCCAACCTGCGCGGCGGCTCCGAGCACGGCGAGGAGTGGCACCGCGCCGGCATGCGCGAGCGCAAGCAGAACGTCTTCGACGACTTCGCCGCCGCCGGGGAGCACCTCGTCGCCGAGGGTTGGACGACGCACCCGCAGCTGGCGGTCATGGGCGGATCCAACGGCGGCCTGCTGGTGGGCGCGACGCTCACCCAACGCCCCGACCTCGCTGCCGCCGTCGTCTGCAGCGCGCCGCTGCTGGACATGGTCCGCTACGAGCGCTTCGGCCTGGGCCGCACCTGGAACGACGAGTACGGCACGGCGGAGGACCCGGTCGAACTCGGTTGGCTCCTGGGCTACTCGCCGTACCACGCGGTCCGCGAGGGGACGGCGTACCCGGCGGTGCTGGTCACGACCTTCGAGTCCGACACCCGCGTCCATCCGCTGCACGGCCGCAAGCTCGCCGCCGCACTGCAGCACGCCACCGCCTCCGGAGCGCCCGTGCTCCTGCGTCGGGAGACCTCGGTCGGCCACGGTGCCCGCGCGGTGAGCCGGACCGTGGGCCTGGCGGCCGACCAGCTGGCGTTCCTGGCCCAGCACACGGGTCTCTCGCCCCGAGGGGTCTGACCGACACCCCTCCCCGTCCTCGGAGACCAGACCTGGCAGGATTCCACGTGATGAGTCGCTCACCGTTCGTGATCGCGGCCCCCTGGGCGGTTCTCGGTACGTCGGCGTCCCGAGGCCGGGGAGTCCGGTGACCGCCGCGCCACCTGAGGGTGGCTCCTCCGTCCGCGCGCCGGAGGGTCAGGCGACCTTCCGCGAGGTCTTCGCCGTGCGGGAGTTCCGGCCGCTGTTCGGCAGCCTCCTGCTGTCCACCATCGGCGACGAGCTGGCGCGGGTGGCCCTGACCGTGTTGGTCTACCAGCGCACC
>JALYNA010000054.1 GCA_030773455.1 Actinomycetota bacterium | reverse complement strand
CGGTCTCCTGGGTGGTGTGCTCGGAGCCGAGCAGCAGGACGGCGGTGAGCTGCTCGGCGTCCCCGAGGACGGTGAGCCGACCGAGGCCGAAGTTGCCCGGGTACATCGTCCCCAGCTGGGACAGCCGCAGCGTGCCGTCGGGCTGGACCCACTTGACGACCATCGACAGCTCGTCCATGTGCGCCATGACCCGCACGACCGGGCCGTCGGTCGCCCCGGTGCCGCGCGGCAGGCCGACGACGTTGCCCGCCGGGTCGACCGTCAGCTCGTCGACCAGCGGGGCCAGCTCGCGGCGGCAGATCTCCCGGACGTCGTCCTCCTGCCCCCCGGGGCCGTACGCGGCGAGCAGCTCCTGCAGCAGGTCTCGGTCGGTGCGGCGCACGGTTCTCCTCGGGGGCGGCGGTGGGGACGGCCCGCCCCTACCCGGCTACCTCCCGGGAACACCGCGCCGGCGCAGCAGCAGCCCGCCCACCACCGCCACGGCGAGCAGGACGGCGGCGCCCGCCTCCAGGGCCGCGGCGGAGGGACCGGCAGGGACGTCGTTGCCCGCCGTCCCGGGGTCGGGGGGCCTCACCCCGGTCAGCACCTGCAGCTCGGCGGCCGCCTCGGGGGTCCACCCCGTCGTCCCGCCGCACAGGCCGGCGGCCAGCCGGCCGTCCTGGCGGGTGGCGAAGACGAGGAAGGGACCTTCCCCGGCGAGCTCCAGGCCGCACGAGGCGCTCGACACCGGCGACAGCACACCCTGCCGGGCGGACACCTCGCCGGCGTAGACCGTGTCGACGGCGAAGACGTGCAGGGCCGTCCCACCGACCACCTCGCGGGAGACCAGCCGGCCGGCGAAGACGGCATCGACGCGGGCGGCGAACTCGGCCGTCGTCCCCCCGGTGCAGCTGCATGCGGACGCCGGCGGAGCGGCGACCCACCCGGCGAGCACGAGCAGCAGGGTGGCGAGCGGTCCGGTCGTGGCGCGGCGCACGGGCCCAGCATCCCCGGCCGGTGGCGCCGTGGCACGCCGCCGCCCACCCTGAGCGGCGTGGACGTCGACGCGCGGCTGGAGCGGGCGATCGACGGGCTGCTGGACGACCGGCGGGCGGGGCGACCATCTGCCCTTCGGAGGCCGCCCGCGCCGTCGACCCGGACGGCTGGCGGGAGCTGATGCCCGCGGCCCGCGCGGCGGTCGGGCGGCTGGCCGCCGCCGGGCGGGTGCAGGTCACCCAGCGCGGCGAGGTCGTCGACGTCGCTACGGCGCGCGGCCCGGTGCAGGTGCGCCGGCGCACCTCCTGACGAGGCCCGGTGCAGAGGGGTCTCCAGCGACGGGAGGCCCCGCTGGACCGGTGGTGATCACGAGGCCGGCGGCAGCTCCGGTTCGGCCGCCCGCTCCAGCAGCGGGCCCATGCGGTGGTCGACCAGCCGGCGCAGTGCCAGCGCGGTGTCGGCGCGCTGGACGCCGGGGATGGCCAGCACCCGCTCGGTGATCCGCCACAGGTCGTCGGCGTCGACGGCGACCACCCGCACGAGCAGGTCAGCGACGCCGGACAGCGCGGTCACCTCGAGCACCTCGGGGATGGAAGCGAGCGCCTCCCCGACGTCGGCCAGGCTGCGCTGCACGACCTGCACCGTGACGTAGGCGCCGAGCCGGTAGCCGAGTGCCTCCGGGCGGACGCGGTGGTCGAAGGGTGCCAGCGCGCCGCTGCGCTCGAGCCGGGCCACCCGGGACTGCACGGTGTTGCGCGCCAGCCCGAGCCGCTGCGACAGCGCCATCACCGTCGCGCGCGGGTCCTCGCCCAGGGCCTGCAGCAGGCGTGCGTCGGTGGCGTCGAGGGCCGGCACAGCGCTCAGTCTGACAGGCCGGACGGCCCCCCAGGCGGTCATCGTGCGCAGTCCGATGGGGGGATCTTGCGCAGATCGGGATGTCGGTTCCGTGCCACGGACGACCGCGGCGTGCCACGATGTGTGAGCGGCGCCACACCCGGGGCGCCACGGAACGTCCACACCGCGAGCTCTGAGCCGGCGACCCCGGCGGCGGCGGTGCGACGGCGAGGAGGAGCACAGTGCGCGAGCGTGCGAGCGGACCGGACGGCCTGACCGTGTCCAGTGCCACCGAGGTGGTCGACCCGGTACCGGGGGCGGGGGCGCCGCACCTGCCCCGGCAACCCGACCTGGTCCAGCTGCTGACCCCCGAGGGGGAGCGGGTCGAGCACCCCGAGTACGCGATCGACCTGGACGAGCAGCAGCTGCGTGACCTCTACCGCGACCTGGTCCTGGTCCGCCGGTGGGACGTCGAGGCCACCGCCCTGCAGCGCCAGGGCGAGCTCGGCATCTGGGCCTCGCTGCTCGGCCAGGAGGCCGCCCAGATCGGCGCCGGCCGGGCGCTGCAGCCCGACGACACGGCCTTCCCGACCTACCGCGAGCACGGCGTCGCCTGGACCCGCGGGGTCGACCCCCTGCACGTCATCAGCCTGTTCCGCGGCGTCGACAACGGCGGCTGGGACCCGGTGGCCACCGGCTTCAACCTCTACACCGTCGTCATCGGCGCCCAGACGCTGCACGCCACCGGTTACGCCATGGGGGTCCAGCGCGACGGCGCGGAGACCGCCGTCCTGGCCTTCCTCGGTGACGGCGCGACCAGCGAGGGCGAGGTCAACGAGGCGATGATCTGGGCGGCCAGCTTCTCCGCCCCGGTGGTCTTTTTCTGCCAGAACAACCAGTACGCGATCAGCGTCCCGCTGGAGCGCCAGTCGCGGGTGCCGCTGTACCGGCGCGCGGCCGGCTTCGGCTTCCCCGGCGTCCGGGTCGACGGCAACGACGTCCTCGCCGTCCTGGCGGTGACGCGGGCCGCGCTCGCCGCCGCCCGCGAGGGGCAGGGACCGACGTTCATCGAGGCGTTCACCTACCGGATGGGCGCGCACACCACCTCCGACGACCCCACCCGCTACCGGCTGGCCAGCGAGCTGGAGGAGTGGAAGCTGCGCGACCCGATCGCCCGGGTGAAGGCACACCTGTCGCGGGCAGGCGTCGCCGACGCCGGCTTCTTCGCCGCGGTCGAGGCTGAGGCCGACGAGCTCGCGGCACGGATCCGCACCGGCACGACGGAGATGCCCGACCCGCCGGGGACGGCGATGTTCGACCAGGTCTACGCCGAGCAGACCGCGCACCTGGCCGCCCAGCAGGCCGGGTTCGAGGCGTACCAGGCGAGCTTCGCGGGCGGGGTCGGGCGATGAGCACCGACACGCTCACCATCGGCAGGGCGCTCAACCTCGGCCTGCGCCGGGCGATGGAGGACGACGCCAAGGTCGTGCTCATGGGGGAGGACATCGGCCGCCTCGGCGGGGTCTTCCGGGTCACCGACGGCCTGCAGAAGGACTTCGGCGAGGCCCGCGTCGTCGACACCCCGCTGGCCGAGGCCGGCATCCTCGGCACCGCCGTCGGGCTGGCGATGCGCGGCTACCGGCCGGTGTGCGAGATCCAGTTCGACGGCT
>JALYNA010000053.1 GCA_030773455.1 Actinomycetota bacterium | reverse complement strand
CGTACTGCTTGCGCACGCCCGGCGCCCCGGTGATGACGAGCTGGCCGTTCCAGTTCTCCGGCAGCCGGATCACGAACTGGGAGTCGTGGTTCCAGCCGTAGGTGGTGTTCGTCGTCGAGTCGTCGGGGAAGTAGCCGTCGACCTGGATGCCGGCACCCGCCGGCGGGTTCGTCGACTGCTTGGAGTGCAGCCCCGCCCAGTCCGTCGCGTCACTGCGGCCCTTCCCCGCGAGGCCGTCGGCGGACAGGTCGGCGTGGCACTCGGCCCGCTGGAGCTCCGCCCCGGGTACGTCGATCGCCTCCAGGTTGGCACACGGAGCCGGGGCAGCGGGGGCGGCAGCCGCGACGGGGGCCGTCAGCCATGACGCCGCCAACAGCGGCACCAGCGACAGCAGCAGCGACCGGCGGCGCGTTTTCATGGCATTCCTCTCAGGCGACCAGGGCCCGGGCGGGCTGAGATCGACAACTTCCGGATGGTGACACGCGTCTCCGTGCGTCGCATGTCGTCCGGAGCTGGCAGCGTCCTGAGCACTTCCCGGACTGAGCTGGCTCGCCGCAGGGATCCGGCTATCGGTCCGGGTGCAGCCGCCAGCCGGCGTCGGTCCGCTGCACCAGATCGGCGAGCTCCAGCACGGGCAGCACCCGCAACACGTCGAGCACGTCGCAACCGGACACCCGGGCCAGCCGCTCGGGGCTGACGCCGGTGCGCACCGGGCAGGCGTCGAGCACCCGGACGGCGACGTCGGAGAGCCCGTCGCGGGGACCGGTGGGGCGCTCAGGCGGGTCGGCGAGGTCCTCGCCCAGCCGGCCCACCTCCTCCACCACGTGTGCGGCGTTCGCGACGAGGACGGCGCCAAGCTCGGCGTCGCGCAGCAGCTCGTGGCAGCCCACCGACATCGCCGAGGTGACCGGGCCCGGGACGACCATCACCTGCCGGCCCAGTTTCTGCGCCCGCCGGGCGGTGGCCTGCGCGCCGGAGCGGGCCGCCGCCTCGACGACCACGGTGCCGCGGGTGAGCGCGGCGATGAGCCGGTTGCGGACGAGGAAGCGGTGCTGGTGCGGAGCGGCACCGGGCGGCCACTCGCTGATCAGAAGCCCGGCCTCGGCGATGCGGTGGAACAGCGCCCCGTGCGCGGCCGGGTAGACCCGGTCGACGCCGCAGGCCAGCACCGCCACTGTCGGGGCGTCCGCGGCCAGCGCGCCCCGGTGGGCGGCCGCGTCGATGCCGAAGGCCCCGCCGGAGACGACCGTCCAGCCTCGCTCCCCCAGCTGGTGGCCCAGCTCGCCGGCGACATGCTCGCCGTAGGCGGTCGACGCCCGGGCACCGACGACGGCCACCGACCGGTCGGCCAGCTCGTCGAGCCGGGCCGAGCCGCGGATCCACAGCCCGAGCGGCGGCACCGGGGCGGTGGCCCGCGGCGACTGGTGCCGCGGGTCGTCGGGCTCCTCGCTCGTCGCGAGCGTGAGGCAGTGCAGCAGGGCGGCCGGCCACTCGTCGTCCTCGGGGACCACGAGCCGGGCCTCGCAGCGCTCGGCCCGCAGCAGGTCGGTCAGCGAGACGTCCTGGCCGGCCCGGGCACCCACCAGTGCCCGGACAGCGTCGGGGGCGCGGCCGGACCGCAGCCGACGCACCGCCTCCACCGGGCCGGTGTCCTCGACGAAGCGCCAGAACGCGACGCTGCCGGGTTCGGCCGCCCGGCTCAGCCACGCCCGCGCCCGCCGCACCGCGGGCCCGGCGCGACCGTCGGACGCCGCCTCGGCCAGCCCCTGCTCCATGTCCTCGTCGAGGCTCGGGACGGCGGTCATGCCGCGGCCCGCTGCAGCCGCAGGCCCAGGGCCTCTGCGACGTCGTCCGCACCCGGGACCGTGCGGCCGCCCGGGTGGTTCGCCGTCCACGGCCCTCGGATGGCAGCGGTCCGGCCGAGCTCACCTGACGACTGCTCGCGCCGCTTCCCTACGGCCCGGCCGGACCTCCCGGATGCCGCTTGAACCGGCGCAGCTCCCGGCCGTACAAGATGCCGAACCACATCGTGGCCACGGTCATGAAGACAGCAATCCACCAACCCCGACCCGTCACGATCGCCATGACGAACAGGGCCAGCGCGACCAGGCCAGACGACACGACGGTCACGAGGATCGTGTCCTTGACGCGGGGGTCGGTCATCTCGCCGACGGTGGCTGCGGCCAGCCCTCCGCAGTGCTGGCTTCTCGAGGTCCTCGTCGAGCGTCATGCCGCGGCCCGCTGCAGCCGCAGGCCGAGGGCCTCGGCGACGTCGTCCGCGCCCGGAACGGTGCGGCCCCCCAGGTCGGCCAA
>JALYNA010000052.1 GCA_030773455.1 Actinomycetota bacterium | reverse complement strand
GCCGTCGGCGTCCGGGAGGTGGCCCACCGGCCGGTCGCCGGCCAGCCGCTCCAGCACCTCCCGCTCCTCGGCCGGCAGCTCGGCCAGCGCCTCGGGCAGGTCCGCCGGCAGCACCAGGCGCAGCTCGGTCGCCCGGCGTCCCAGGCCCGCGGGGTACCGGACGGCGCGGCGCACCGGCTCCGGGGCGTGCAGCACGTCGTCCCCCCACAGCAGCGCCCGCGTCCTCAGCCGGTCGGCGGCCGCCTCGAGCACGTCGTCGGGGACCGCCGGGAGCGCGGCGGGCAGGTCGGCGGCGTGCACCCCGTCGGTGTCGGCGAGCAGCACCACGTCCAGCACCTGCAGCGTGCCGGCGTCCAGCTCGTCGAGGGCCCGGTCGACCGACACCGGCACGGCCAGCCGGCTGGCGAGCGCGACGACGTCGGAGGGTGCGGGGCGGGCCACGTCGGGCCGGGCGGCCAGCAGCGCGCCCAGCTGCTCGTCGCTGCGGGTGCGCAGCCAGGCGGCGAGCGTCGCGGGGGCTGGCGAGGACATCCGGTCCACGTTACGTCGCCGTCCCGCAGGGCTGCTCGGCCGCGGCGGCCCGCCGTCCCGGCCTCTCCTAGACTTCGGGCTCGCGCTGATCGTCGGCCGCGGGCACAGCTCGAGGGCTCGGGGGAGGAGGTCCGGCGTGACCAGGGTGTCGAGGGTGGTCGTGCTGGGGCTGGGCAGCGTCGCGCGTTGCACGCTCCCGCTGTTGCTGGAGACGCTGCCCCTGCCGCCCTCGGCCTACACGGTCCTCGACGCCTCCGACGACCCCGCGGTCACGCAGGCGGCCCGCGAGCTGCGGGCCCAGGGCGTCGGGGTCGAACCGGTGCACCTGACCCGGGACGGATACGCCGGCGTCCTGGCCGGCCGGCTCGGGGACGGCGACCTGCTCCTCGACCTCGCGTGGAACATCGGCACGCTGGACCTGCTGCAGTGGTGCCGGGACTCCGGGGTGCTGTACGTGAACGCCTCGCTGGAGGTCTGGGACCCCTACGACGGCGGGTGGGCCGTGCCGCCGACCGAGCGCACCCTGTACCGCCGCCACCAGGACCTGCGCGCCATGCTCGCCGGGTGGGGCCGCAACGACGGGCCCACGGCCGTCCTCGACCACGGGGCCAACCCCGGCCTGGTCTCCCATTTCACCAAGGCCGCGCTGCTCGACATCGCCGAGGCCTGGCTGGCCGACCGGCGGTCCGCCGCGGAGCCCGAGCGGCGGGAGCGGGTCGAGGGGGCCGCGGCAGCCAGGGAGTGGGCCGCGCTCGCCCGGGCCCTGGACGTGCAGGTCATCCACGTCTCCGAGCGCGACACCCAGATCTCCGCCGTCCCCAAGCGGGTCGACGAGTTCGTCAACACCTGGTCGGTGGAGGGCTTTTACGAGGAGGGCGTCGCGCCGGCCGAGCTCGGCTGGGGCACGCACGAGCGCACCCTGCCGCCCGGCGCGCACCGTCACGGCAGCGGGCCGGGCAACCAGATCTGCCTGGCCCGCCCGGGGTGCCGCACCTGGGTGCGTTCTTGGGTGCCCGCCGGCGACATCACCGGCATGCTGGTCCGCCACGGCGAGGCGTTCTCCATCTCCGACCACCTCACCGTCTGGGAGGACGGCGCGGCGGTCTACCGCCCCACCGTCCACTACGCCTACTGCCCGGCGGACGCCGCGATCGCCAGCCTGCACGAGCTGCACATGCGCGGCTACCAGCTGCAGCCCGCCCAGCGGATCATGGGCGACGACATCGTCGACGGCCGCGACGAGCTGGGGGTGCTCCTGATGGGGCACCCGCTGACCAGCTGGTGGACCGGTTCGCTGCTCGACGTCCACGAGGCGCGGCGGCTGGCTCCGGGCCAGAACGCCACCACCCTGCAGGTCGCCGCCGGGCTGCTCGGGGCCATCCGCTGGATGCTCGACCACCCGCGGCAGGGGGTACGGCTGCCCGACGAGCTGCCGCACGACGACGTCCTCGCCACCGCGATGCCCTACCTCGGACCGTTCGTCTCGCGGCAGGTCGACTGGACGCCGCTACGGTCCCGCGCGGCCCTGTTCGGCTCCGAGGGCACCCGGCAGCCCGGCCCGGAGGACGTCTGGCAGTTCGCCAGCTTCCTGGTCTCCGACGCGGACTGAGGGCGCCGACGGCGGGAGGCAGTGCACCGGCATGGGGGAGAAGCCGTTGAAGCCGTCGGTGCAGTAGGCGCTGGTGTACGCCCCGGCCGACAGGAGCAGCAGCCGGTCGCCGGCGGTCAGCGCCAGGGGCAGCTGGTAGCGGTGCTGCTCGTACAGGACGTCCACGCTGTCGCAGGTCGGGCCGGCCAGCACCACCGGTCCGGTCGGCCCGCCGTCCCGTGAGGTCACCAGCCGGTACTTGATCGCCTCCCCCAAGGTCTCGGCCAGCCCGCCGAAGACGCCGGTGTCCAGGTAGACCCAGCGCTCGGGGTCGGCGTAGGACTTGCTGGCCACCAGCACCACCTCGGTGTGCACCACCCCAGCGTCGGCCACCAGGTAGCGGCCCGGCTCGGCCATCACCTGGGGACGGGGCAGCGGCCCGGCTGCTGGGAAGTGGCGGTCCAGCGCCGCGGTGAGGGCGCCGGTGTGCTCACCGAGGGCCGGGATCTGCTCCAGGTACCGCGCGGGCAGCCCCCCGCCGACGTTCAGCAACCACGGGACCACCCGGCCCCGGCTGCGCTCCTGCACCGCACGGGCCACCGCGGCCGCGCAGCCGACCGCCGGGTCCCACCGGGACGGGTCCCGCTGCTGGGACCCGACGTGGAAGCTCAGCCCGCAGGCGTCCAGGCCGAGCTCGTCGGCCTCCAGCAGCAGGTCGGCGGCCATGTCCGGGGCGCAGCCGAACTTGCGGCTCAGCGGCCAGTCCGCTCCCGTCCCCGATGTGAGCAGCCGGCAGAACACCGACGCGCCCGGCGCTGCCCGGGCCAGCTTGTGCAGCTCCTCGTGGCTGTCGAAGGCGAACAGGCGGATCCCGCGTGACCAGGCATGGGCGATGTCGGTCCGCTTCTTGACCGTGTTGCCGTAGGAGACCCGATCCGGTGGGACGCCCAGCCCCAGGCACAGGTCGATCTCGGCGGGGCTGGCGACGTCGAAGCTCGCCCCCAGCCGGGCCAGCAACCGCACCAGTTCGGGATGTGGGTTGGCCTTCACGGCGTAGTGGACGACCGCCTCGGGCAGCGACTCCCGCAGCTGGGTGTAGCGCTCGGCGACGACGTCGAGCTCCAGCACCAGGCACGGGGTCGGCAGGTCCGCGCCGGGGAAGGCGGCGGCCGGTCGGAGCGCCCGCGGCTGCACGGTCGTCACTGGCGAGCTCCTCGCATCCCTGGCCGGCCGGCCGACGTCCGCGTTCCCGGCCATCCTGCCGGGCGCGGGGAGGCTCCGCGCCGCGCGCTCCGGGGCCGACCGCAGGGGCCCGGCTCTGCGAGCATCCCGGGGTGGCCGCCGCCGATGACCCGCAGACCCGCGCCGCGCTGACCGGCTACCAGGCCGGGGCGCTGCGCTGGCTGGCCGGTGGGCTGATCGCCGTCGTCCTCGGGGTGCTGCTCGCCGCCGCTGCGGTGACCATCGCTCGGGACTCCGGGCAGCGGCTTCCCCTGGCCGGGCTGGTCGTGGTCGCGCTGGTCCTGGTCGGCTCCGTCGCGGCACTCGCGGGGGCCGGCGCGCTGGCCCGGCACCACCGCTGGCGGCGGGCGCTGCGGGCCGTGCCGTGGCAGACCGGCGTGCTGCGCATCGCGGGCCCGGCGGTGCTGTCCTTCGAACCCGAGGGCTACGACGAGCTCGACCCCACGGCCGACCCGGTGCGGCTGCGGCTGACCAGCACCGCGGTCTGGCGGACCCGCGAGGTCCAGCAGCTGCACGACGCGGTCGTGCGGGCCGCGCCGGTCGGACCGCGGGAGTGGGTGCTCACCGCGGACGGCGTCCCCACCGTCTACGGCGCGCGGACGGTGGCCCACCGGTGACCCGCGGGGGCGTACTGCGTGCATCCCGGGTACCACATCCGGGAAGATGCACGGGAGATGCGGGCACCCGGCGGTGCCCGCGGAGACAGCGCACAACGGAGGGCACGGCGAGATGGCCAAGCGGAACCCCAAGCACGAGCACCTGGTCGAGCCCACCTGGGCCCAGTCGGAGGACGGCGGGGCGCCGGTGACGGAGTTCCTCGCGGAGTCCGCCGGCCCGCTGTCGCCCTTCGGTGAGGACCACGACTTCCCGCTGCCGCCCGGCCGCCTCCGGTACGCCCACCCGACGGACAAGCCGAACCGGGCCGGCATCATGGCCGGCGAGTAGCCATGTCGCCCGCGCTGCCGTCCTACAGCAGTGGCACCTCGACCGTCCCCCTCCTCGGGGACACGATCGGGGTGGATCTCGACCGGACCGCAGCGCGGGTGGGCGACCACGAGGCGCTCGTTGACTGCGCCAGCGGCCGCCGCTTCAGCTACCCCCAGTTCGTCGCCGAGGTCGACGCGGTCGCCCTCGGGCTGGACGCGCGTGGGGTCGCCAAGGGCGACCGGGTCGGCATCTGGGCGCCGAACTGCGCCGAGTGGGCCTTCGTCCAGTACGGGACGGCGAAGCTCGGTGCCATCCTGGTCAACATCAACCCCGCCTACCGCACCCACGAGCTGGCCTACGTGCTCCAGCAGGCCGGGATCTCGCTGCTGGTCGCGGCTCCTGCCTTCAAGACCAGCGACTACCGCGCGATGGTCGACGAGGTCCGCGGCGACTGCCCGTCCCTGCGCGAGGCGGTCTTCCTCGGGTCCCCGGAGTGGGAGCAGCTCGTGGCCACCGGCCGGGCCGGGGACCGTGACCTCCTGGTCCGCCGGGCGGCCGAGCTGTCGGCCGACGACCCGATCAACATCCAGTACACGTCGGGCACGACCGGCTTCCCCAAGGGCGCCACCCTCACCCACCACAACCTGCTCAACAACGCGTTCTTCGTCGGTGAGGGCTGCGGCTACACCGAGGCCGACCGCATCTGCATCCCGGTGCCCTACTACCACTGCTTCGGCATGGGCATGGGCAACCTCGCGGCCACCAGCCACGGCGCCACGATGGTGATCCCCGCGCCCGGCTTCGACCCGGCCGCGACCCTGCGCGCGGTCCAGGACGAGCGCTGCACCTCGCTGTACGGCGTCCCGACCATGTTCATCGCCGAGCTGGGCCTGCCCGGCTTCGCCGACTACGACCTCTCGTCGCTGCGAACCGGGATCATGGCCGGCTCCCCCTGCCCGGTCGAGGTGATGAAGCGGGTGGTCAACGAGATGGGCATGACGGGGGTGATCATCTGCTACGGCATGACCGAGACCTCGCCGGTGTCCACCCAGACCGGCGCCGACGACGACCTGGACCGCCGCACCAACACCGTCGGCCGGGTGCACCCGCACCT
Source organism: Actinomycetota bacterium (assembly GCA_030773455.1). Taxonomy (GTDB): domain Bacteria; phylum Actinomycetota; class Actinomycetes; order Mycobacteriales; family Geodermatophilaceae; genus Geodermatophilus. The sequence goes on along the minus strand of JALYNA010000052.1, from coordinate 1,144 downwards.
GGAGGTCAAGGTCGTCGACCCCCAGACGGGGCTGACCGTGCCGCGCGGGACGCCGGGGGAGTTCTGCACCCGCGGCTACTCGGTGATGCTCGGCTACTGGGACGAGCCGGAGAAGACCGCCGAGGTCATCGACGCCGCCCGCTGGATGCACACCGGCGACCTCGCGGTCATGGACGCCGAGGGCTACCTCAACATCGTCGGCCGGATCAAGGACATGGTCATCCGCGGCGGGGAGAACGTGTACCCGCGCGAGATCGAGGAGTTCCTCTACACCCACCCCGACGTCGTCGACGCCCAGGTCATCGGGGTACCCGACGAGCGCTACGGCGAGGAGCTCATGGCCTGGGTGCGGCTGCGCGAGGACGCCGAGCCGCTGACGCCTGCGGCGCTGCGGGAGTTCTGCGCCGGCAGGCTGGCCCACTACAAGGTGCCCCGGTACGTGAAGGTCGTCGACGCCTTCCCCATGACCGTCACGGGCAAGATCCGCAAGGTCGAGATGCGCGAGGTGTCGGTCCGGGAGCTCGGGCTCGAGGGCGCCGCCGCCATCCGCAACGCCTAGGCGGAGTGCCACGGGCGCGGTATCCGCGCCGTGGTACTCCGTTCAGACCGCGACGGGGACGACGAGGGCCCGGTGGTCCGACAGCGGCAGCCGCACGGCCTCGCCCGGCCCCGACGCGGTGATGGGTCCGCGGGCCAGCACGTGGTCCAGCTGCCGGGCCGGCTGGTCGACCGGGAACGTCGGCGTCACGGCCGGTGCCAGCGGCCGCAGCCCGCTGACCCGCTCGGCCTGGCCGGCCTGCATGTTCAGGTCCCCCATGAGCACCAGCGGCTCGCGGGTGCCGGTGAGCGACCGCACCAGCTTCGACAGCTGCAGCGCACTCCAGCCCGGCACGAAGGACAGGTGCGTGTTGCAGACGGTGAACTGTCCCGACGGCCCGTCGAGGACGGCGGCGACGGCCACCCGCGGCTCGTCGCCGACGAGCTTCGGGCGGCGGGCGCCGCGGAACCAGACCGGGACGCGGCTGCGCAGTGCCGGCAGCCGCACCACCCGCCAGGACACCACCGGGTAGCGCGACAGCAGCGCGATCCCGTAGGTCGCCGACCCCGGCTGCTCGTCGCCGGTGGCCGCCATCCAGGTGCCACC
>JALYNA010000051.1 GCA_030773455.1 Actinomycetota bacterium | reverse complement strand
GCACGGGTGCTGCAAGCGTCCGGCTTGCTGGGCGCGGTCGTGGTACTTCTCGGGGGCTGTGCCGACGCCGCGTTGTTCGGCCCGATGCCCGATGCCGGCGCGGCGCTGCTGCTGTGGGGAAGCCGCTGGCTCTGGGTGCCGGCGAGTGCCGTGGCCAGCCTGGGCCTGCTGTTGTTCTTCCCTGACGGCCGGCTCCCCTCGCCACGGTGGCGGGCCGCAGCGGTTCTCGCCTGCACGGGTCCGGTCCTGCTGACGCTCCTGTTCGCGACGCTGCCGTTCAGCGAGACCGTGTGGCAGCCGGTGCCGGTGGAGAACCCGGTCGGACCGCTTCCACGCGCGGCCGCGGGCATGCTCGAGGGGATCGCCTATCCGGCCTGGGTGCTCGGTGTCGCGGTGGGATCGGCGGCCGTCGTCGTCCGGCGGCGTCGTGCCAGCGGGCCGGATCGGGCGCGGTACGCGCTCGTCGTCGGCCCGGCGGTGCTCTTACCCATCGCACTGCTGATCGGTGTCGTCCACCCCCTCGGCGGGATCGTCGAGATGGTCGTCGCTGTCGCGTTGGCCGTCACGGTGACCGTGGCGATGCTGCGGCACCGCATGTTCGACCTCGACGTCGTCGTCAACCGGGCCGTGGTGCACGCCCTGCTCGTCGTCTCGCTCTTCGGCGCCTACGTCAGCATCGTCGCGGTCGTGTCCGAGGTGGCCGGTGGTGAGGTGTCCTGGCCTGCCGGAGCCGTGGCCGCGGTCGTCGTCGCCGCCGTCACCGGCCCCTGCTGGCCCGACTCCGGACCGGTGTCGACCGCGTCATGTACGGCGAGCGGGCGCGCCCGGATGACGTGGCCGGGAGGTTGGCAGTGGCGACCGCGGGTGCCGCACCTGGCGAAGGCGGACCGACCGACGTTCTCCGTGCCGCTGCGCAGGCCCTGCGCGAGGCGTTGCGGGTGCCCTGGGTCCGGGTCGAGGTCGGGGACGATCGCGGCGAGGCGGGGGCTCCGCGGACAGCGAGCCGGGAGGTGGAGATCCGGCTCGCCGGTGAGCTGCTCGGCCGCCTCAGCGTGGGAGCCCGCTGGGACGGCGAGCGGCTCAGTGCGGCCGACGCGCGGGTGCTCGACGCGGCCGCTCGGCAGCTCGCGGTCACCGCTGGGGCGTACCTGCTCGCCCGGCGTCTGGCCGAGGCGAGGGAACGGCTCGTGGGTGCCCGGGAGGACGAACGGCGCCGCATCCGTCCCGACCTGCACGACGGCCTCGGGCCGACGCTGGCCGGCATCACCGCGGCGCTGGAGGGGCTCGAGGCCATGGCGCAGACGAACCCGGCGGCGGCCGCCGCGGCTCTCCCGGAGCTACGGGCGCAGGCGCACGCAGCCGTGGGGGATGTGCGACGCCTGGTCGATGGTCTCCGACCGCCGAGCCTCGACGAACTGGGGCTCCTCGGTGCCCTGGGGGAGGAGTTGCGTCGGCTGGAGCGGTCCACCGGCGTGGCGTGCAGTCTGGCGGCATCGGAACGCCTTCCTCCCTTGCCGGCCGCGGTCGAGGTGGCGGCGCTGCGGATCGTCCTGGAAGCGGTCACGAACGTCGTCCGGCATGCTGCTGCCGACCGGTGCACGGTGCGGCTCGGCGTCACCGGCGAACGGCTCACGGTGCAGGTGGAGGACGACGGCAGCGGACTGCCCCTGGACGCCGTCCCCGGCGTCGGTCTGACGTCGATGCGAGAGCGCGCCGAAGAGGTGGGCGGCAGCCTCGTGGTCGGAACGCGCACCGGTGGCGGCACACGCGTCGTCGGGTACTCCCGCTGCTGCCTGCCCGGTGACCGGCCCGTGACGCGCGTCCTGGTCGCCGACGATCACGCCGGGTTCCGTGCGGGCATCACCACCCTGCTGCGGTCACTGCCCGGGACGGAGATCGTGGGTGAGGCGGCGACCGGCGACGAGGCTGTGGTGCGCGCGGTCGCCGACGGGGCCGACGTCGTCCTGATGGACCTGTCCATGCCGGGTGGTGGGGGACTCGCGGCCACCGAACGGCTGGCCCGGGAGGCGCCGCACATCGCCGTCCTCGTGCTCACGATGTCGGCGGAGGACGCGTCGGTGACCGCCGCCCTGCGGGCCGGCGCCCGGGGCTATCTGGTCAAGGGGGCGTCCCGGGCAGAGGTGGAGCGGGCACTGCAGACGGTCGCGGACGGCGGAGTCGTCGTCGGGGCCTCGGTCGCGCACCGGGTGGCCTCGCTCCTCACTGCTGCGGATACGCCCGACCGCGGGGAGCTCGCGTCGCTGTCCGATCGCGAGCGCGAGGTGCTCGACCTGATGGCGCAGGGTCTGGACAACGCGGAGATCGCCCGGCGCCTGGTGTTGAGCCCGAAGACCGTGCGCAACGTCGTCTCGGCCGTCTTCGGCAAGCTCGGGACCTCCGACCGGGTCCAGGTGGTGCTGCGGGCCCGCGAGGCCGGCCTCGGCATGGGCAAGGGCGACGGTGCCGGTGCGGAACGTCCCGGGACGGTCCCGCCGTGATCGGGACGCCGATCACTGGTCCGGCGGACACCGACGGCCGGACGCTGCGGGCATGACCGAGAACCTCGCACAGGACGCCGCCCCGGCCGGCCGGGCCCGGCGCATCGGATTCACCGTCGTCGCCGCGCTCGCGGTCTTCCTCACGGCCGCCCTGACCGTCGGCTCGCTGGGCCAGATCGTCGGGGGAGTGGACCCCGACGGCGCCCCGCTCACACCGGACGGCCGGCTCGTGATGCTCATCCACGTGCCGTGGCTGGCCTTCGGCTGGTGCGCGGCCTTCGTGGCCATGCTGTGGCAGGCCCACCGCCGGCCCGCTGCCTACCAGCAGGCGGTGGCCATGCTGGCCGGCCTCTACCTCGGCGGCCTGGCTCTCGCCCGGGAGAACGATCCGGTCTTCTACATCGGCTTCGGCGTCGTGTTGCTCGTGCTCGGTCTGCTGCACCCCGCGCGCCGGGCCGTGTGGCGTCCCGGCTCCGAGGGCATCTCGCCGGTGCTGGTGCCCTTCGCGCTGCTGCTGGCGGCGCCGTGCACCCTGTACGCGGTCCAGATGGTGAACCGACAGCAGCAGGTCGGCGCCGCCGGCCCGTTCTTCACGGCGACCGCCGCCACGGCGTTGTCCGTCCCGCTCGTGGCCCTGATGGCCGGCCTCCGCGCCCCGGGATGGCGGCTGCCGCTGTGGGTGACAGGCGCAATGCTGTTCCTCTTGGTCGGCGCGGGAGCCGCCGCCGAGCCGGTCGCGCCCGCGGCACCACCGGCCGGCTGGACGCTGGCCGGCCTGATCGCCGCAGTGGCGTTCGTCGGGCTGGGCGAGTGGGAAGCGCACCGACTGGACCGCGGACCGCGCCGGCTCGCACAGTCCTCGGAGGAGGCCACGGGGCACACACCCACCACCGTGCCCGCTGACCCTTTCCGACCCGCGACGGTCGGCTCGGTGTACGGCCCGGAGATGACGTCGGCCGTGGGCCGGTCTTCGGACCACCTCACGGTCGTCGTCGCCGGCGATCCGCGCCTGAACTGACACTCGCAGAGGTAGGCGTGCCGCACTGTGGTGCCCGAGGGGGACTGGATACTTCCGCACGCGGCTGGGCTGCCGGTGAAAGGCTTCGGCGAGTCCGCGCCTTACCAGGCTGGCCGCTGGTCACGTCGCCGCCGAGGGCACAGCGATGGGGACGGCCCGGCAAGGCGCTGGGGAGGAGCAGTCCGGCTG
>JALYNA010000050.1 GCA_030773455.1 Actinomycetota bacterium | reverse complement strand
CGGTGGCACCGCCCGCCCCCGTCGAGGAGCCGGAACCCCTGCCCCCGCCCGCCGTCGCCGTCCCGGGACCGGAACCGGAACCGGAACCGGAGCCGGTCGCACTGCGCGGCGGGCTGGAGGCGCTGCTGTTCGTAGTCGACACCCCCGTCGACGAGGTCACGCTGGCCGGTGCCCTGCGCTGCCCGCCGCCGCGGGTGCGCACCGAGCTGGCGGCGCTGGCCGCTGGCTACGACGAGCGCGGCGCCGGCATCACGCTGCGCCGGGTGGGGGAGAGGTGGCGGCTCTACACCCGTGAGGAGCACGCCGGCGTCGTCGAGCGATACCTCGGCGAGGGGCAGCGCAGCCGGCTCACCCAGGCCGCACTGGAGACGCTGGCCGTCATCGCCTACCGGCAGCCGGTGACCCGCGCCCGGGTGGCGGCGATCCGCGGCGTCGGGGTGGACGGCGTCATGCGCACGCTGATCTCCCGCGGCCTGGTGTCCGAGGTCGGCTCCGATCCCGACAGCGGCGGCGGGCTGTACGCGACCACGCCGCTGTTCCTCGAGCGGCTGGGCCTGGCGAGCCTCGACGAGCTGCCGGAGCTTGGTCCGCTGCTGCCCGAGGCCACCTCGCTGCTGGACGAGCACCCCGACACCTGACCCCTGCGCATGCTCGTCCGCTGCCCACGTTGGTGGGCAGGGGACGAGCATGCCGAGGGGAGGGTCGGGGCCGGCGGTCAGCGGTCCCGGACCGCCGGGACGCGGAACGCCACGACGAGCACGGCCAGGAAGGCCGCCACGACCAGGAGGCCGACTCCCGCCTCGACGACCGCAGGCACGCCCACGTCGAAGACCGCGCGGACAGCGTTGAGCAGCAGGCCCAGGCCCCACAGTCCCCAGAACCACGAGGCGAGCCGTCGTCCGGCCGCCGTCAGGCGCGTGCTCGGGTGCAGCGGCTCGGACCACACCCGGTCGAGGAAGACCACGGCTCCCAGCGCGCACAGCAGCCCGGCTCCGACCAGCGCGACGGGCAGGGGACTGCCACCGACGAGTGCGGCGAGGACACTGGCAAGCATCAGCACCGCGGCTGGCGTTCCCGGCACCAGGCCGATGCGCCGCCACGCGCGCAGCGTGCGCGGGCCCGCCGGCTCGGGCCGACGGCGCCGTCGCGTCCTCGTGTCGTCGTGCCCCACGCCGGGAGCATCACCCGAGACCGCGACGCGGGGCGACCTCACGACCGCCCAGAGCGCGGTGGCCAGAGCCGCGAGGACGAGGCCGCTCCTCCTCAGGGGGTCCACGGGTGCAGGGTGCCCGATGGCCCGGGCCCGCGGCGGTCGGCGCCTCGGTGACGGGTGGGAGACTGGACGGCGATGGACACCGCCCCGCACGACGATCCCACCACCAGCCCCGGCGAGGGCTGGTCCGACGACATGGAGCTCGCCCCCGTTCACCCCGGCGACCGGGACCGCCGCGGCACCGAGGCCTCGGCCGAGGGGGAGCGGCTGCAGAAGGTGCTCGCCCGCGCCGGGGTCGGCTCGCGCCGCGTCGTGGAGAACATGGTCGACCAGGGCCGGATCAGCGTGAACGGGCAGACCGTGACCGTGCAGGGCATGCGGGTCGACCCAGAGCGGGACAAGATCGCCGTCGACGGCGTCCGCATCGAGCTGCGCGACGACCGGGTCACCTACGCGATCAACAAGCCCCCCGGCGTCATCACCGCGATGAGCGACGACCGCAACCGGCCGACGATCGGCGACATGGTCGGCGACCTCGCGCCCGGCCTCGTGCACGTCGGCCGGCTGGACCAGGACACCGAGGGGCTGCTGCTGGTCACCAACGACGGGGAGCTCGCCCACCGGCTGGCCCATCCGTCGTACGAGGTGAAGAAGACCTACCTGGCGCAGGTGTCCGGCTCGGTCCCGCGCGACCTGGCCCGCCGGCTGCGCTCGGGAGTCGAGCTGGAGGACGGCCCGGTCAAGGTCGACTCCTTCAAGGTGGTCGACACCCACGCCGGCCAGTCGGTCGTCGAGGTGGTGCTGCACGAGGGCCGCAAGCACATCGTGCGGCGGCTGCTGGCCCACGTCGGGCTGCCGGTGTCCCGGCTGACCCGCACCGCGGTCGGCCCGGTCAAGCTCGAGCGCATGCGCAGCGGGGCGATCCGCCGGCTCACCCGCGCCGAGGTCGGTGCGCTCGAGGAGGCCGTCGGCCTCTGAGCCGGCTCGCGTACTCGCCGCGACAGGGCGCCCAACCCAGCCGTTCGACCTGGGTGCGACCGTACGCCTCCCAGGCTCCACGGCAACCGTTATTCCCAACAAAAGCCTGCATAAACGTCGCGATGGAGGCACCGGCGAGACCAGCTCATGCACCACACCGGTCACCTGCGCGACGAGGGGTCCTGCGGGCGGTACCTAGACTCGACCGAGGGGCACCGCGATCCGGGCCCGCACCGATCGAGGAGAGTGGTTGTGGCCGTCCGAGCCATCCGGGGCGCGACACAGGTGGACGCCGACGAGCGCGAGCAGGTCCTCGACGCGACGCGGGAGCTGGTGAGCGCGGTCATGGAGCGGAACCAGCTGCAGCACGACGACGTCATCAGCATCCTGTTCACCGCCACCCCCGATCTCGTCTCGGAGTTCCCGGCGCTGGCCGCCCGCGAGCTCGGCTTCGGGGACGTGCCGCTGATGTGCGCCACCGAGATCGGCGTCCCGCACGCGCTGCCGCGGGTGCTCCGGCTCATGGCGCACGTGGAGACCGACCGGTCGCGCGCGGAGGTGCAGCACGTGTACCTGCGTGGGGCGGCGGCGCTGCGACGGGACATCGCCCAGTGAGCGGGTTCACCGGCCAGATCGCCCTGGACGGCCCGTCGGGGACGGGTAAGTCCAGCGTCGCGCGCGCGGTCGCCGCCCGGCTGGGGGCGGCCTACCTGGACACCGGCGCGATGTACCGGGCCGCGACGGTGGCCGTGCTCGACGCAGGCGTGGACCCGGAGGACGCCGAGGCCGTGGCCGCCGTCGTCGCGGGGGCGCGCATCGAAGTCGGGACGCACGCCGACACCGAGCTGGTGCAAGTGGACGACGTGGACGTCGCCGTCCGCATCCGCGGCGCGGAGGTCACCCGCGCGGTCTCGGCGGTCTCGGCGGTGCCCGCGGTGCGCCGGCGGCTGGTCGACCAGCAACGCGCCCTGGTGGCAGCGGCCGACGCGGTCGTCGTCGAGGGCCGCGACATCGGCACCGTCGTCCTGCCCGACGCGACCTTGAAGGTGTATCTGACCGCGGCACCCAAGGCCCGCGCCGAGCGCCGGGCCGCCCAGCTCGGCCTCACCACGCCGGACGAGATCGCCGAGCTCGCCGCCGACCTGCGCCGCCGCGACGAGTACGACAGCAGCCGCGCCGACAGCCCGCTGCGCCCGGCGGAGGACGCCGTGGTCGTCGACAGCACCGACCTGGACCGCGAGGGCGTGGTCGACCGGGTGGTGGAGCTGGCGCTCACGACGGTGGGGGCCTCGCGGTGAGCGGGCAGCAGACCGGGGCGCTGCCGGTGGTCGCGATCGTCGGCCGGCCGAACGTCGGCAAGTCCACGCTGGTCAACCGGTTCCTGGGCCGCCGCGCCGCCGTCGTCCAGGACACCCCGGGGGTCACGCGGGACCGCATCGCCTACGAGGCGCTGTGGAACGGCAAGCGGTTCACCGTGGTCGACACCGGCGGCTGGGACCCCAAGGCCAGCGGGCTGGGCGCCTCGATCACCCGCCAGGCCGAGTACGCGATGAAGACCGCCGACGTCATCGTCTTCGTCGTCGACAGCTCGGTGGGTGCCACCGACACCGACCTGGCCGCCGCGCGCATCCTGCGCCGCAGCGACCGGCCGGTGGTCCTGGTGGCCAACAAGGTCGACGACGAGCGCAGCGAGGCCGGTGCCGCGGAGCTGTGGTCGCTGGGCCTCGGGGAGCCGCAGCCGGTCAGCGCGCTGCACGGCCGGGCCAGTGGTGACCTGCTGGACCTGGTCCTCGACGCACTGCCCGAGGCGCCGCGGGAGCAGGAGGAGGAGGGCGGCCCCCGCCGGGTGGCGCTGGTCGGCCGGCCCAACGTCGGCAAGTCCAGCCTGCTCAACCGGCTGGCCCGCGACGAGCGCTCGGTCGTCGATTCCGTCGCCGGCACCACCGTCGACCCGGTCGACTCGATCGTCACCCTGGGCGGGGAGGAGTGGCGGTTCGTCGACACCGCCGGGCTGCGGCGCAAGGTCAACACCGCCAGCGGCATGGAGTACTACGCCAGCCTGCGCACCGAGGCCGCCATCCAGGCCGCCGAGGTCGCCGTCGTCCTGCTGGCCGCCGACGAGGTGGTCAGCGAGCAGGACCAGCGGGTCATCACCCAGGTGATCGAGGCCGGCCGCGCACTGGTCATCGCCTTCAACAAGTGGGACACCCTCGACGAGGACCGCCGCCTGCAGCTGGAGCGCGAGATCGAGCGGGACCTGGCCCGGGTGCAGTGGGCCTCGCGGGTCAACATCTCCGCCAAGACCGGCCGTGGCGTGGACAAGCTGGCCCAGCACCTGCGCGAGGCGCTGGCCTCGTGGGAGACCCGGGTGCCGACGGCGGAGCTGAACACTTACGTCCGCGCGTTGGTGCAGGAGACACCGCCACCGGCCCGTGGTGGCCGCGCGCCGAAGATCAAGTACCTGACGCAGGCCGACGTCCGGCCGCCGCGGTTCGTCGTCTTCTCGACCGGATTCCTCGAGGCCGGCTACCGGCGGTTCCTGGAGCGCAAGCTGCGCGAGCGCTTCGGCTTCCACGGGACGCCGATCGAGATCTCGGTCAAGGTCCGCGAGGGCCGGGGGAGTGAGCGCTCCAGGGGCTGACCGATGAGTCCGGGCTCCGGCGTCGGTCTTCCCGGCATGACCGAACCGCAGACGCAGATCCTGCAGACCCCGGGCGCCGTCCTCACCTACGACGTCCGCCCCGGCGACGGACCGCCGCTGCTGCTCATCGGTTCGCCGATGGGCGCGGCGGGTTTCGGCACGCTGGCCGGCACTTCCGCGACCGCACCGTCGTCACGTACGACCCGCGCGGCGTGGAGCGCAGCCGGCGTACCGACGACGCGACCGAGACCACGCCCGAGGAGCACGCCGAGGATCTGTCCCGGCTGATCGCGACGGTGGACGCCGGTCCGGTCGACGTCTTCGCCAGCAGTGGGGGAGCGGTCAACGCGCTCGTGCTCGTCGCCCGCCACCCCGAGCAGGTGCGCACCCTCATCGCGCACGAGCCGCCGGCGTTGCAGCTGCTGCCCGACCGCGAGCAGGCGCTCGCCGCCACCCGGCAGGTGCGGGACGCCTACC
>JALYNA010000049.1 GCA_030773455.1 Actinomycetota bacterium | reverse complement strand
GTCGAGGCCTTGGTCGGCGAGCTCGCCGACGACCTGCGGGCGCACGGGGAGGAGGACGACGTCGCCGCGCTCCTGGACCGGCTCTGGCAGCGGGGCACCTCGGCGGCCCGGCAGCGGGTCACCTGGGCCGCCACCGGCGACCGGCGCGCGGTGGCCGCCGAGATCGTGCGGGACGGCGCGCCGCGGGTCGGGTGAGACGGGGGCGCACCGGGTAGGGGCCGCCCATGACCGAACCGCGTCCCCTCGCCCTCGTCACCGGCGCCTCGAGCGGCATCGGGCTCGAGCTGGCCCGCCAGTTCGCCGAGCACGGCTTCGACCTCGTGGTCAACGCCGAGGACGCCGAGCTCACGACCGCCGCCGAGCAGCTGCGCGCCACCGGTACCACGGTGCAGGCGGTACAGGCAGACCTGCGGACCCCCGACGGCGCGCAGGCCCTGTACGACGCGGTGACCGCCACGGGGCGACCCCTGGCCGCGGCGGCGCTCAACGCCGGCGTCGGCAAGGGCGGGCCGTTCGTGGAGAACCCGCTCGAGGACGAACTGGCGATCATCGACCTCAACGTCCGCTCGACCGTCGTCCTGGCAAAGTACGTGCTCCGGGACATGGCCGCGCGGGGCGAGGGGCGGGTCCTGTTCACCTCGTCGATCGCCTCGACCATGCCCGGGCCCTTCCAGGCGATCTACAACGCCTCCAAGTCCTTCGTGCAGTCGTTCGCCGAGGCGCTGGCCGCCGAGCTGCGCGACACCGGGGTCACGGTCACCTCGCTGATGCCCGGCCCCACCGACACCGAGTTCTTCGAGCGCGGCGACCTGATGGACACCAAGCTCGGCCAGGGCCCCAAGGACGACCCGGCGCAGGTCGCCCGCCAGGGCTTCGAGGCCCTGATGGCCGGCAAGGACAAGGTGGTAGGGGGCTCGGTGATGAGCAAGGCGCAGGCGGCGGTCAACTCGGTGCTGCCGGACCGGCTCAAGTCCGCCGGCCACGCCAAGATGGCCGCGCCGGGCAGCGGGAAGTAGCGCCGTGGAGAGCATCCGCGACCTGGCCCTGCCGCTGCGGGACCCGGCCGACCTCGACCCGCTGCTGGAGCGGGTCGGCGACGCGCGGATCGTGGCCATCGGCGAGGCCAGCCACGGCACGCACGAGTACTACGCCTGGCGGGCCGCGCTGACCCGCCGCCTGGTCACCGAGCGCGGCTTCGGTTTCGTCGCCGTCGAGGGCGACTGGCCCGACTGCTACCGGGTCAACCGCAGCGTCAAGCTCCGCGAGGGTGCCGACGCCGACCCGCGCGACGCACTGGACGCCTTCCCCCGCTGGCCGACCTGGATGTGGGCCAACGACGACGTCGTCGACTTTTGTCGCTGGCTGCGCGAGGTCAACGCCGGACGCCCGGAGGACGAACGGGTCGGCTTCTACGGCCTGGACGTCTACAGCCTCTGGGACTCGATGCACGAACTGGTGGGCTGGCTGCGGGAGAACGAACCCCAGCACGTGGACACCGCGGTCCAGGCGCTGCGCTGCTTCGAGCCCTTCGGGGAGGACGGCGCCGAGTACGCCTTCGCCAGCCGCCTGGCCCCCACCAGCTGTGAGCAGGCCGTCGTCGACCTGCTGCACCGGCTCTGCGAGCAGCGCGGCCGGGCGGAGCTCCCCGGCGATCCCGAGGCCCGCTTCTCCGCCGAGCAGAACGCCGCGGTGGTCGTCGACGCCGAGCGCTACTACCGGGCGATGGTGCGGGGCTCGGCGGAGTCGTGGAACGTCCGTGACGTGCACATGGCCGACACCCTGGACCGGTTGCTGACCTCCGCCGGCGACAAGGCCGTCGTCTGGGAGCACAACACGCACATCGGGGACGCCCGGGCCACCGACATGGCCGGCGCCGGGATGGTGAACGTCGGCCAGCTGCTGCGCGAGCGGCACGGCACCGACGACGTCGTCCTGGTCGGCTTCGGCGGCTACCGCGGCGGCGTCATCGCCAGCAGCGCGTGGGGCGCGCAGATGCAGCGGATGCCGGTGCCCGAGGCCCGGCGCGGCAGCCTGGAGGCGCTGCTGCACGAGGAGGTGGGACGCGACGCGCTGGTCGTGGTGCCGCGGGGGGCGCGACCGGCCGACCTGGACCGGCGGCTGGACCATCGGGCGATCGGGGTGGTGTACCGACCGGAGCGGGAGCGGTGGGGGAACTACGTGCCGACCGTGCTGGGGGAGCGCTACGACGCGTTCCTGTACCTGGAGGACACCGCGCCTCTGCAGCCACTGCACCTGGAGCGGGCCGACGAGCACGTGCCGCCGACCGCGCACGCGGTCTGAGGCCAGGTCATGGCGCTCCCCCACGCCGCGGAGGGACGACTGGCCGCCCGGCCGGTGGCCGCACCGGCCGCGGTCCCGTACCCGCCGGGCATCCGGACGCTGGAGCTCGGGCCGCACGCGCAGGCCCGGCTCGTCGTCCCCGATGGGCCGCCCCGGCCGCGGCCGCTGCTGGTGTTCTTCCACGGTGCGGGCGGGACGGCGGCACACAGCCTGGCGCTCGTCGGTGACCTGGCCGCCGGGCGGGACGTGCTTGTGCTGGCCCCGTCGTCGGTCGCCCCGACCTGGGACCTCATCGCCGGCGGCCTCGGCCGGGACGTCGCGGTGCTCGACGCCGCCCTCGAGCAGGTCTTCGCCCGCCAGCCGGTCACCCGGGTGGCACTCGGCGGCTTCTCCGACGGCGGCTCGTACGCGCTGAGTCTCGGGCTGGCCAACGGCGACCTGGCCGAGGCGGTGCTCGCCTTCTCGCCGGGCTTCGCCGTCCCCCCGCGGCTGGAGGGCCGGCCGCGGATCTGGATCTCCCACGGCACCGACGACCGCGTGCTGCCCGTCGCCCGGTGCGGACGGCGGCTGGCCCGCGAGCTGGGCACCGGCGGGTACGACGTCACCTACGAGGAGTTCGACGGCGGCCACGTCGTGCCTGCGGGCCTGGTGACCGCCGCCCTCACCACCTGGCTGGGCGACCCCGATTGAGCAAGGACCCCCCTGCCCCCCGCCACTCGCCAGCTCGCGGCGGGACCCTGCAAGGGGGCCGGGACCAGGTCACATCGACCGGGTCTCGCCGGCGCGGTCGGCGAAGGCGTCCTCGGTGCGCCCCTCCAGCGCCGCGGCCACCCGGTCGCGCAGATCCTTCACCGCTTGCGCGTCCACGGCGTTGGCCTGGGGGGAGAGCTGGGCGCAGACCAGATCCGCGGCCCTGGCGACCGCGGCGCGCTGCCGGTCGTCGCGGCAGGCGACGGCGACGTCGCGCAGCATCCGCAGCAGCGAGATCAGCACGGTGGGCTCGGCGGCACCGAAGCGGCGGAGCTGCCCGCAGGCCAGGTCGAGGTAGTAGGGGAGGTCGCGGTCGGGCACGACCACCCGGCCCACGCCGTCCTCGTCCCCGTGCAGGGTCGCGCCGAGGTGCCGGCCGGTCAGCCGGACCAGCAGGTCGGCCATGTGCCCGACCGCCGCGTCGGCCGTCGTCGGGTCGTTGATCGCCGGGGACATCGCCTTGACCGCGATGTCCTCGAGCTGGCGGAGCCCGAACGCGGCGTCCTGGTCGATGGTCCGCTCGTAGGAGAGGACGACGGCCTCGCGCACCCGGTCGCGGAGGTCCTCCGCCACCGACCCGCCGCTCCGGGTCCACACCATCGCGAGCGGGGCGCCCCGGGTGACGTGGTCGCCCGGCCGGACCTCGATGCGGACGACGGCGTCGTGCTCCCCGGCGGCACGGATGGCCGAGGGGGTGTTCAGGACGCGGACGAAGCCGCTCGCCGTCGCGGGGACGACCGTCCCGCGAGAGGTGTCGAGGTGGAGTTCGTCGGGCGTGCGGAGCGGCTCGTCATAGGCGACGTAGAAGTCGTCGATCGCCCGGTCGGCGTCGTCGTGGAGCCGTTTCATCATCGTGTCGACGCGCAGCAGCGTGGTGATGTGGGTGATGAACGCCAGGAGGGCGGCCACGGCGGCGAACGCCAGGAGGGCCGCGCCCAGGCAGACCAGGGTCGGCACCGGCTGGGTCGAGTTCACCCCGCGCAGTCCGGCGACGGAGAAGGCGAAGGCGGCCGTGAAGATCGAGAGCACCTGCTTGGCCACCCGGTCCCGGGCGAAGTCGCGCAGCAGCCGGGGGGAGAACTGCTGCGAGGCCAGCTGCAGGGCCACCACGGTGAGGCTCATCGTCAGCGTGGCGATGGTGACCGCACCGGTGGCCACCGTCTGCAGCAGGGATCCGGCAGCGCTGGTATCGCTCGGCCAGAGGGCGGCCAGGAAACCGCCCCGGGGCTCGACCTGGCCCAGCAGCAATCCCGCCACCGCGGCCACCAGGCCGGAGACCACCGGCCACACCCACAGCGGCCCCCGGGACCGTTCCGCACTGCCCTGGCCCCGGGGTCCCGTCACGGGCTCGCCCCTACCCGGGACCCGGTCGACCACTCATCGGTCACCCGACCGCGGGTCGCACGGCTCCGGCTCGCCCCCCTGCAGCGGCGAGATCGCCGATCCCGCACGGCTCGGGGCCCGGAAGCGCGCGAGATCGCCGATCTCGCCCTTCTTCAGGCGGAACGGCGCTCGGTGACGTCCTCGGTGCTGCGCACGACATTCCTGGAGCCGCCGGTCTTGGACGTCACGAAGCCCGGACCGAGCTGCTCGAGGGCCAGCCGCCCGTAGACCTGCTGCTGGGTGGCGACCCGCTCGGCGCGACCGCGGCCAGGAAGCTGACCATCCAGTGCAGCACCGCGGTGACCCGGCTCTTGAAGCCCACGATGTACATAAGGTGCACCACCAGCCACAGCAACCAGGCGAAGAAGCCCGCGAACTTCGAGCCCTCGATGTCGACCACCGCGGAGAACCGCGAGATCGTGGCCATGTTGCCCTTGTCGCGGTAGCGGAACGGCGGCTGCGGCGCACGCCCCTCGGCCCGCCGGACGATGGCGGGGGCCGCGTAGCACCCGCCCTGGATGGCGACCTGCGCCACTCCGGGCAGCTGGTCCAGCGCCATCATGTCGCCAACCACGTGCACCTCGGGGTGCGCGGGCAGGGTCAGGTCGGGCTGCACCGAGATCCGCCCGGCGCGGTCGACCGCGGCGCCGGACTGCTCGGCGAGCAGCCGGCCCAGCGGGCTGGCCTGCACGCCGGCGGCCCACACCTTGGTGGCAGCCTGGATTCGCCGGACCTGCCCGTCGCCGTCCTTGACCTGCAGGCCGTCGGCTCCACGTCGGTGACCATCGCGCCCAGCTGCACCGCGACGCCGATGCGGCCCAGG
Source organism: Actinomycetota bacterium (assembly GCA_030773455.1). Taxonomy (GTDB): domain Bacteria; phylum Actinomycetota; class Actinomycetes; order Mycobacteriales; family Geodermatophilaceae; genus Geodermatophilus. Next base: position 2,151 of record JALYNA010000049.1, on the reverse strand, counting down.
TGGCGGCGGGCGCGGTCGCCCAGCTTCTCGCCGAAGGAGGGCAGCACCACCGGCGCGGCGTCGAGCAGGATCACCCGGGCCCGGGTCGGGTCGATGGTGCGGAAGTCCCGGCACAGGGTGCGGTGCGCCAGCTCGGCGATCTGCCCGGCCATCTCCACGCCCGTGGGGCCGGCGCCGATGACGACGAAGGTGAGCAGCCGGTCGACCTCGGCCGGGTCGGTGGCCAGCTCAGCCAGCTCGAAGGCGCCGAAGATCCGGCCGCGCAGCTCCCGTGCCTCGTCGATGCTCTTCATGCCGGGCGCGAACTCGGCGAAGCGGTCGTTGCCGAAGTAGGACTGCCCGGCGCCCGCGGCGACGATCAGTTCGTCGTAGGGGTGCACCGTGGTGCGGCCCAGGACGGTCGAGCTGACCGTGCGGGCGGCCAGGTCGACGTCGGTGACCTCGCCGAGCACCACCCGAGTGTTCCCGGTTGCGCCCCAGGACCTCGCGGGTGGGTGACGCGATCTCGCCCTCGCTGAGGATGCCGGTGGCCACCTGGTAGAGCAGCGGCTGGAACAGGTGCTGGCCGGTCTTGGCGACCAGCGTGACGTGGACGGGGGCCTTGCGCAGGGCCTGCGCCGCGAACAGGCCGCCGAAGCCGGAGCCGACGATGACGACCCTGGGCCGACCGGACGGGGAGGCGCCGACGGGGGCGGCCACAGGCGCTGTCGTCATGATGAATGAGTCTTTCACCCAGGTGTCCCCCGCTCGGGCACGGCGGGGAGCGATCCAGGCCACAGATGCCCGATGCCCGATGCGCACCCCCGCTCGGGCGCGGTAGACCGGTGCCGTGCCCGAGCCCCTGATCCGGCCGGTCCTCGTCCCCGGCCTGGGGCTCGACGAGCGCTCCTCCGCCGGGCTGCGGAGAGAGGAGCCGACCGACGTCGTCCTGCTGCCGGGGATGGGGCTTCGCGGCTCGGTGCCACCGCTCGAGGAGCTCGCCGCCCGGCTGCGCGCCCGCCTCGGCGAGGGGCCGGTGCTCCTGGTCGGTCACTCGCAGGGCTGCCAGGTGGTCGCCGCCGCGGCCGGTGACCCGCGGGTCGCGGGGCTGGTGCTGCTGGGCCCCACCACCGACCCGCCCCTGCGGTCGGTCGCGGGCTGACCCGGCGGTGGGTGGCAACGGCGGCGCGCGAGCGGTGGCCGCACGCGCCGCTGGTGCTGCCGCAGTGGCTGCGCACCGGTCCGCGCGCCATGCGGCAGCTGTGGGTGGTGGCGGCACCGGACCGGATCGACGCCCGGCTGCGGACCGTGCGGCTGCCGGTGACCGTCGTCCGCGGCACCCGCGACCGGCTCTGCCCGCACGACTGGGCCGCCACCGTGGCGGCGGCCGCGCCCGACGGCCGGCTGGTCGAGCTGCCGGGTGCGGCGCACCTGACGCCGATGACCCACCCGCAGCACGTCGCGGCCGTGCTGCGGCAGGCCGTGGGTGCGGCGGGTGCGCGGCGGAGGCGGCCGGGCGCCTGAGCCGGCGTTGCGGACGGCCGGGACCGGGATCCCGGGCTACCCCGCGGGCGTCAGTCGGCGCGGCGGGTCGCCTTGGCGACCTTCCGATTGGCCTTGGCCAGGGTCTTGGCGGCCTTGCGCGCCCGGCGCGGCTCCCGGTCGATGGTGCCGCGGGTGAGCAGTCCGACACCGATGCCGAGCAGCCACACGTCCTTGGCCACCGACAGCCCTTCCTGCGTCGGCGCCAGGCTGCCCGGCTTCCGCATCCCGGGGGTGTTCAGGTAGAGCCCGAGCAGCCCGCCGGAGAAGGCGGTCAGCGCGGCACCGGCGACCGCGGTGGGCACGAACGGCGTCAGCAGCGCGGTCCCGACGGCGATCTCGCCGTAGGCCAGGGCCTTGGCGAACGTCGCCGGCTCGACGTTCTTGAGGAACGGGTAGGTGCCGGAGGCGAAGCCGTGCAGGCCGGCCACGGTGCTCTCGTCGGCGCCGCGCTTGCCCAGGCCGCTGTTGAGGATGAACGCGCCGGCCGAGATGCGCGGCGCGATCTCGGACAGGGTGATGGGCAGTGCCATGGTGCTCCTCGATGGTCGCGGACGGTCAGGGCCCGGACTGGCCCTGGTCGGGAGGTCCAGTGCCCACCGCCCGGGGCGTCAACCGTGGTTGCCGCCC